>JAFWEA010000313.1 GCA_017543005.1 Solobacterium sp.
CGGCGGGTCTTTGCGGAAACAACCGCCTGGCTGATCACCGATATGATGCATACAAACATGATCGGCGGCCTGGGTGTGGAAGCGAACCTCAGGACGATGACCTGCGCCGGCAAGACCGGAACGCATGAAGACAAGACGATCACCTTCGGCGGCTATACGCCGTACTACACGAGTTTCCTGCGGATCTCCTCGGATTCCTATACCTCCATGTACAAGCCATCCTCCTACTTCCAGGCGACCCATCTGTGGAAGTACTACATGCAGCCGATTCATGCGGAGCTGGAGGACAGGCCGATCCAGGAGAAGACAGCCGAGGAGCTGGGCATTACGAAGTACTGGGTATGCCTGAACTCGGGTGACCTGGCCCTGAATACGTGTGCCGGGCACTGGGAATATGCAGCCTTGACCAATGCCCCGACCGAATACTGCTCGCACCATGAATACTGGACCGATCCGGAACAGTATGCCGATCCTTCCGAGTACTACAGCTGGTGGGATGAGAACGGCAACTTCCATGAAAACGGCTGGTGGGACGAAAACGGCAACTTCCATCTGTACTGATGCAATATGAAAAATGCCTCCCGGGGTTCCGGGAGGCGTTCTGTTTATTTGCGGTGATAGAGTTTCTTGTGCTGATAGACCGGATCGAATGTGACGTTGATCCCCAGCTTGCGGTAGACCTCTGCATCTTCCAGCGGCAGGACGACGGTGGAATGGGCTTCGGCACCCCGCAGGTTGTTGAGCTGGGCCATGGCCTGGGCTGCGTGCCCGTTGGACTTGGCAGTGATTGCCAGGGCAATCAGCAGTTCATCGGAATGCAGACGCGGGTTGTGGTTGCCCAGGTTGTTGATCTTGAGTTCCTGGATCGGAGTGACATAATACGATTCGATCAGCGGGATTTCCTTGTCAATGCCGCCGAGGGCCTTCAGGGAATTGATGATGGCCGCGGCAGAAGGGCCGAACAGGCTGGAAGTCTTGCCGGTGACGATCTGGCCGTCAGGCAGCTGCACAGCCATGGCCGGCGCGCCGGTATCCTCGGCCTTTTTCCGGGCCACGCCGGTGACCTTGCGGTCAGCCGGGGTCACACCCAGTTCGTTCATCAGCAGTTCGATCTTTGTGACGGCGGTCGGGGCGACCTTTTCGCGCTTGACGTCGACCAGTGCCTGATAGTAGCGGCGGATGATCTCCTGCTTGGCAGCCTCAATGGCAGCTTCCTCATCCACGATGCAGTAGCCGACCATGTTCACGCCCATGTCAGTCGGGGACTTGTAGGGGGATACGGTCTGGATGCGCTGGATGATGCGGTTCAGGACCGGGAAGATTTCAACGTCCCGGTTATAGTTGACGGCAGTGGTGCCGTAGGCTTCCAGATGATACGGGTCAATCATGTTCACGTCATTCAGGTCTGCCGTGGCTGCTTCATAGGCCAGGTTGACCGGATGATGCAGGTTCAGGTTCCAGACCGGGAAGGTCTCAAATTTGGCATAACCGGATTTGATGCCCCGTTCCTGATCGTGGTACAGCTGGGAAATGCAGGTGGCCATCTTGCCGGAACCCGGTCCCGGAGCGGTGACGACGATCAGGTTGCGGCTTGTTTCGATATAATCATTCCGGCCCAGACCCTGCGGTGAGACGATGGCGTCCACGTCCGTCGGGTAGCCCGGGATGGGATAATGCTTGAAATAGCGGATGCCGCTGAGGTCCAGCTGATGCATGAAGGCATCGGCGCTGGGCTGGTGGGTATACTGCGTGATGACAACACTGCCGGCATACAGTCCCAGTTCCTTGAAGGCATCCAGCAGCCGGAAGACTTCCTGGTCATAACTGATGCCGAGATCCCCGCGGGATTTGGACTGCTCGATATTATTGGCGTTGATGCAGATAATCAGTTCCACCTGATCCCGCAGTTCGGTCAGCAGCCGGATTTTGTTGTTCGGCTCATAACCCGGCAGGACCCGGGAGGCATGAAAGTCTTCGAACATCTTTCCGCCGAATTCAAGGTAAAGCTTGCCCTGGAAAAGATTGATCCGTTCAAGGATTTTGTCACGCTGCATCTGCAGGTATTTTTCTGAATCAAAGGCTTTCTTTTTCATATGGCTGTCCTCACACTCTGTAAAGTATAACAGAACATATCATCTGTTTCTTGTTGAAAATATGAAAATATCGGAATGTATAATGAAGACAGGAAAGCGGGTGAAAAAATATGAAAAAAGATGATCATCGCAGAATCAAGACCGAATATTTATTCAAGGATATGCCGGTGAAGAAAGGTGTGGAAATTGCCAACTACCGGCTCTGGAACATGGAAATCGACGGCAGCCGGATCTTCGGTGAGGTCATGTGGCCCAACGGGACATTTGATCAGCCGCGGCCGCTGGTGATTTTCTTCCACGGGTTCCCGGGCGGTCACCGCAGTGAGGATATCGCCAGTGCATGGCGGCGGGCCGGCTGTGTTGTCATCTGCCCGAACCACAGGGGTGCCTGGGGCAGCGGCGGCAAGTTCACGGTCTCCAACTGCATCGAGGACGCCATTGCCATCGCGAAGTTCTACCATAATAAGAAAAACGCAAAACAGTACAATATTGACCCGGACGCAATTTTCCTGGCCGGCCATTCCATGGGCGGCAACACCAGCATCAATGCGGCCAGAAAGCTGAAATGGCTCAAGGGCATCATCCTGTTCGCCCCTGGAAACATGGTGGTATCCATGCAGAGGGATGAGGCAGCCATGGACAACCTGCTCGCGGTCGGGGCACCGATGCTGGCCTGTGACGGACCGGCTGCGCTGAAGCAGGATCTGGTGGACCATATCAATGACTATGACTTCAAGTATGCCGCCAAGGATCTGAAGAAGATGAATATATGCCTGCTGTTAGGCAAATATGATCCGTCGGTTGACTATGACCAGGATCTCAAGCCGCTGTGGGACAAGCTGACGGAAAAGGGCGATGACGGGGTGATCCGCCGCCAGAAGACCTTCCCGTGTGCGCACGGTTTCTGCAACTCCCGCAACAATGCCATCAAATATTCCGCCGAGTTCATTGCGGACCTCTGCAACGGATAATGACTGAAATAAATGCGCCCGGTCAGCATTGACCGGACGCGTTTTTTATATATCTGAGGGATCAGCAGAAGGATCGTATTCCAGAATGTCACCGGGCTGGCAGTCCAGCGCTTCGCAGATCGCTTCCAGGGTGGAAAAGCGGATGGCGCTGATCCTGCCGGTTTTCATCTTGGACAGATTGACGTTGGTGACCCCGACTTTTTCCGAGAGTTCCTTGAGGCTGATCTTGCGGTCAGCCATGACCCGGTCCAGGCGCAGTATGATTTTACCCATGATTTACCTCACAGTGTTTCATCGGATTCCTTCTGCAGCTCGGCGCCATACCGGAACACATAGGACATCAGGTACAGGGCGAGGGCCGCAATCAGGAAGGTAATGCTGAAGGAATAGTGGTATTCCACCCCGGTGACCGTGCCGGGCTTGAACAGGGCCTGCAGGTCGAAGGATGTCAGTACCATGGCCTGGGAGGCAGCGCTGAGAACAGAGGCGATGATGCCGCCCAGCAGCACACAGTGACCCAGGGTGCGGAACCGTCCGGCAATGCCTTCATCAAATGGCCGGCCTTCCTTCATCGGCTGCAGAATCATTTTGACATTCCGGATCCCGTACCAGGTAACGGCCAGCAGGATGACGGCAGCTGCCAGGATCATGACAATCTGCGTTTTGCTCATACCGCCGGCTTCGATACCGGGAGCCAGCCGCACGGTGACATCGCCGAAACTGAGCGACGTGTAAGTGAACGCATCCATGGGACCTGACAGGGTGAACAGCAGGCCTGCCGCCACGACCAGGATCACGGCCGCAACGATGACCAGGATCTGCATGATATTGAATACGGTGTACAGAGTGGAAGCTGATTTCTTCATCTTTTCGATTTTCATATCGTTTCCTCATAAGCACCGCTGTGCTTTTCTTTCTGAACACAGAATAAGCGAAGAAAATATGAAAGTCAATAAGAAATTAACGAAAAACGATAAATAATTATCGAATCTTAAATTACATGCTTTGTGATGACAGCATCCGGGCACAGCAGCCGGACGCAGGCGGCCAGCTCATCCAGGGCATTCCGGAGCGTTTCTTCCGGCATGCCCGGCATGCCGAAGACAGGGTAGAAGACATGCCGGCTGTCTTCATGACAGCAGGTTCTTGCGTCTGCCCCGGCAACCAGGCTCAGTATAATGCCGTCATCATCCCGGCCGATGACATCATTGGGATAGCAGTGCACTTCTTCCCCGCGCAGCCCGATGAACGGTTCCCGTTCCGCGGCCGAACAGATGCGGATATCACCATGAACCCGGTCAAGGTCATGGGTGCCGGACAGCATGCGGGTTTTGATCTCAAACAGGAACGGCACTTCAGCAGCCGGGTTATGGCGCGGAAAGGGACGGTCCTTCAGGATCGACTCGAACTGTAGCATGACCGGATAGGTTTTCTTGAACTTTCTGAAGAAGCGGAAGTAGGGATCTTCACCGAACATGGCTTTGCGGTCATAGTCCGCGAATTCTTCCTTGAGCTCGGCGATGGTCCTGTCCGCAGCTGCATAAAATGCCTCGGTGGTCCATGTTTCCCGGGCCGGGTACTGTACTTCCAGCCAGGCAAACAGGATATTGCGTTCTTTCAGAAGATGATCTTTTGTAAACACTGGCATGCTTGTTTCCTCCACAAGTTTTATCATAATTCAAAAAAATATAAATGTTGATCATTTCCTTTTCTTGCCGGGCGGTAGTAGAATAATGCGCGGGAAAGAGGATTTGTATGAACAGTATGCTTGTGGCTGCCAACGCAGTCCTGCCGATTGCCTTCATGATGTTTCTCGGGGCATTTCTGAAGAGCAGAAAGATTGTCCGGGATACATCGTTTAAAGATTTCAACTGGGTTGTTTTCCATGTCTGCCTGCCGCTGACCCTGTTCAACAGCATTCAGGGCATGGATCCGGCGATGCTGACGGATCCGGCAATCGTCATCTTTGCCCTGTGTTCCCTGGCTGTGGTGATTATCCTGGCCATGGTGCTGATCGGGCGGATGAAGCTGGATGACCGGCAGAAGGGGGTCATGGTTCAGGCGATTTACCGCTCGAACTTTGTCATCCTCGGCATACCGATTATCGAAAGCATCTACGGTACCGGCAATACCGGGCCGACGCCGCTGCTGGTTGCCTTTGTGGTGCCGGTGTTCAATGTTGTCTCCGTGCTGATTCTTTCGCACTATTCCGGGGCGAAGGGTAATATTGCCCAGACCGTGAAGAAGGTCTTCACCAACCCGCTGATTATCGGCGCGATCCTGGGCTTTATCTATAAGTTCTCCGGGATTACGATGCCGGTCATGATCAGCGGCATCATCAGCCAGATCACGAAGATGTCGACACCGCTGTCACTGCTGGTGCTGGGCGGCAGCTTTGAATTCGTATCCATTAAAAACAATATGAAACTGCTGACCATCGTCACGGCCGGCCGGCTGATCATTGTCCCGGTTGCAGTGCTTGGTGCAGCGATTGCCATGGGCTACCGCGGGGTGGACCTGGCCTCATTGATGGCATTATTTGCCGGGCCGGCAGCGATCGCGTCATTCTCCATGGCGCAGGAGATGGGCCTGGACGGGGAACTGGCAGCGCAGTGTGTCATGAGCACAACCGTGTGCGTCATCCTGACCATGTTCCTGCTGATCAGCGGTCTGGGGGCGTTCGGACTGCTGTAAAAACAGAAAAAAACTGCATATTGCATGCAGTTTTTATTTTACTGGTCGGGATGGCAGGATTTGAACCTGTGACCCCTTCGTCCCGAACGAAGTGCACTACCAAGCTGTGCTACATCCCGTTGATCAGCGCAATTTATTATAGCAAGGTAAGCCGGAAAAGCAAACCCTATTTTTGAAAATTGCGCTGTTTTTTTAGAGTACCTTACTCAGGAACTGCTTTGTCCGCTCATTCTGCGGGTTGGAAAGCACCTGTTCCGGGGTGCCTTCTTCACAGATGATGCCCTCATCGAAGAAGATCACCCGGTCGGCCACTTCCCGGGCAAAGCCGATTTCGTGCGTCACGATCAGGGTTGTCATGCCGGTTGCGGACAGACTCTTGATGACTTCCAGGACTTCCTTGACCATTTCCGGATCCAGAGCGGATGTCGGTTCATCGAACAGCATGACATCGGGATCCATGGCCA
>JAFWEA010000314.1 GCA_017543005.1 Solobacterium sp.
CAAGAGACCGATATGAGAAGATCGATTTATTCATCAATATGGCACTAAATTCGACACGAGTGGTGAAATATCGCGATGTGATGTCTAAAAAATCCAGTAAATAAGCGGTTATTCACCAACGCAGTGCAAATTACCACCTTTCATTTTTATACATTCTCCTTACGAGTAAAGAATACCTGTCAGATAATTGAATGTTCAAATTGAATTACTGTATTATTGATTTAATAATTTAATCGGAGTAAGTGTATGAATACCAGGCAGATTGAGTACATCCTGGAACTTGCCAGGACGAAAAACTTCAACCGGGCGGCGGAAAACATGTTCGTTTCCCAGCCCACCATGACCTACCAGATCAATGCGGCCGAAGAGGAGATCGGTTTCCGCATCTTTGACCGTTCCGGCCGCGGTGCCACCGTAACCCCGGCCGGCGAGCAGTTCATCGTGACCCTGCGGGATATCAATGAACAGCTCAAGCGGGCCATTGAACAGGGCCAGAACTTCAGCACAAAATACCGGGACAATCTGCGCATTGCCATGCCGGTCCGCTCGGCCCTGTATTATCTGCCGCAGATCATGCGCCGGTTTGCGTCACAGGATGCCTCAGTCTCGATTACCCCTTACTTTGATTACCGTCATTCCATCGAATCCTTCCTGCGCGGGGAACAGGATATTCTCTTTGCCATCCGGGACTCTGTCCGCCAGATTCCCGATCTGGCAGTGCATGAACTGTTTGACAGCCGTATCTGGCTGGTCTGCCGGCCGGATGACCCGCTGGCGGGAAAAGATGTAATCAAAGCGGAAGACCTGGCCGGGCGCACGCTCATGATCGGCGGCGGCTCACCTGCCCCTCTGCGGTCTGTGCAGCAGCGCATCATCCGCAATGGCAATGTCAGCTACTTCAACAGCAACGACCATGACACCTCCCTGACCTTTGTGGCTTCCGGCCAGGCAGTTGTCCTGTCACCCGGCTTCCTCAATGACCGGAACAGTGAGTTCGTGTGGATCCCCTTTGACTGCCCGGAGACCATTCCCTGTGTGCTCTGCACGCATGCGGCCGACCGCCGCAGACCGCTGCAGGATCTGGTCACCCTGATCTGTGACTGGTACGCTGACCGCACAGACGTATAGAAAAATGCCGGACAGGTCTCCCTGCCCGGCAATATCTTTTTGTGCTTAAGGATGTTCACCAAAGAAGTAGCCGCCGAAACTGACTGCTGTTTCAGATGTACCGGTCTTGTTGTGATCATCACTCAGATTGCCGTCTTCGTAATAACCGGCCTGTCTTGTCATATATGCACTGAACCCGATCTCATAGCGGTTTTTCTCTTCATCCCACCAGATATGGAGCTGTTTTTCCCCGTCTGTCAGACTGTACTTCCAGATCATCTGATAGTATACCGTGAGCCGCCATCTTCTGCCCTTCATCGGATCACCATACTGATTCGTTGTCATATAATCTTCCAGGGTCCACTGCCTGCCATAGTTATCAATGCCGTTGTTGGCCCAGAGATAATCTGAACTGGAAACGCGGTCTTCACTCCAGCTTCTTTCCGCAGTGACGGCTGCGGGGGTCATGGTGAACTGGCTGTTTTCGGCAATCCAGTCTGCCGGCCCGTTGACCTTGTCCGTGGTATAGCCCCATCTCGGCTTATATCCCGCCACGGCCTGACCGCTGAAGGAGAAACTGTCCACACTGACGTCAAACAAACCTGATCTGCCGTCTTCACTGCCGAATGTTGTTTTCGGCATGGCAGGAATTGTCAGGGTGAAATGTCCGTCTTCGGTAATGGTCAGATGCGGCTGACCCATGATGGCATTGGCCTTC
>JAFWEA010000315.1 GCA_017543005.1 Solobacterium sp.
ACCCCGGGCGTACATGTGCCGGATATGTTCAGCAAGTGCCGCCGGCTGCAGGCCGAGCACGGACTGTCGCTGATCCTGATCGACTATATCCAGCTGGTGACCGGATCTTCCGGCCGCAGCGACTACAGCCGCCAGCAGGAAGTATCCGATATTTCCCGGAGCCTGAAGGCCCTGGCGCGTGAACTGGAAGTGCCGGTCATTGCCCTTTCCCAGCTGAGCCGTAACGTGGAACAGCGGGAAGGCAAGAAGCCGATGCTGTCAGACCTGCGTGAATCCGGCGCCATCGAGCAGGATGCCGACCTGGTCATGCTGCTGTACCGGGATGCCTACTACAACGAAGAAGCGAAAAAACTGGCAGATGAAACCGGCACGGAACTGCTGGAAATCAATGTTGCCAAACACCGTAACGGTGCTACCAGAAAATTCAACGTGGTCTTTGAAGCAGCGACCAATGCCCTCATGAATCTGGAGAGTGAAGGCGGTCAGCAGGGATGAAGATAAAGAAACAGGTAAAAACATATATGATTCTGGCTGCCGGGCTGGTCTTTTCCACCGCCCTGGTGGTCTTTTCCCCGTTCTCCGGCCGGAACTATGAAGTGTTTGCCGGCGGGGTCAACGAGCGGGAGAGCAGTGTTCTGAAACAGGAGATCCTGACAACCGAGAGCACCCCGGTGGAAGTGCATAAGATCTATAACCAGGGGGAACTGCTCGGGGTCATCAATGACGAGAAGAAACTGAACGATTTCCTCGCGCAGATCTATGTGGAAAACTATCAGGAAGACTTCCCGGATTCAGCTGTATCACTAGGCAAGGATATCTATGTGTCGGATGAGATGAGCTATTTCACCTATGAAGACATCGATGATGAGATCATGACCTATCTGAAGCAGAACGGGCTGTTTACCATCCGGGCCGTATCGGTTGAATTCTCCGATACCAACGGCATCTATGCCGAGATTTTCGTCAAGGATGAAGAAACCTACGAAGCGGCCATGCAGGAATATCTTTCCTGTTTCATTGATCCTTCGGAACTGGCCCTGCTGAACAGCGGGCAGAAGACGCCGGAACTGCATACCTACGGCAGCCGTTCCACCGGCATTTCCATTTCCCAGACGATCACCGTGCAGGAAGCCTATGCGGCCCCGGAAGAAATCATGCGGACTTCGGATGAAGTGCTGGAATATCTGGAATACGGCGGCAGCACCGAGAAGCAGTACTATACGGTGCAGAAATACGATACAGTCGCCGGTGTCGGCGCCAAGAACTACGGTCTTTCCGCCACCCAGGTCATGAACATCAACCGGGACAAGATCAGCAGTGTCGACCAGGTGCTCAGTGAAGGCGAAGTGCTGTGCGTTACCTACTTCAGTTCACCGATCGATATCGTGGTGACCCGGGAGAGCATGCGCAAGGAAGTCATCTATCCGCAGACTGTCTATGCGGAGAACCCGGAACTGCGCAAGGGTGTCTCAGAGCTGCGCCAGAGCGGTGTCAACGGCTCCAAGAACTCCCTGTATTCCGAGCGCTGGATCAACGGTGTGCTGATGTCCGGTACACTGATCAGCAGTGTGGATACGCTGCAGCCGGTCAATGAAATCATCGACGTGGGCACCATGGAAATCCCGGGCTACGGTACCGGAACCTTCCGCTGGCCGGTTGACAATCCGATTATTTCCTGCGGCTGGGGCTGCTACTGGGGCCACCGGGCCATCGACGTGCAGAACTCGTATAACCACTGGGACAAGGTCTATGCGGCTGACCGCGGTATTATCGAGATCAACAGTTACAACGGGGTCAACGGCAACTATGTTGTCATCAACCACAATAACGGGTTTGAGACCTATTACGGACATATGAAGGAACCGAGCCCGCTGACAGTGGGCACGGCTGTTGACAAGGGTGATGTCATCGGCAATATCGGCATGACAGGTCTGGCGACCGGACCGCATGTGCACTTCTTCATTATTGAAAACGGGGAGCGCAGGAATCCGTGCAACGGGTTCCTCGACTGCGGCTACTGATGAAGTTTGCCCTGCTGGCCAGCGGTTCGAAAGGGAACTGCTTTGTTCTGGAAGATGAACATCTGCAGATCATGATCGACTGCGGCACGACAAAACGATATCTCACCGGCTGTTTCAATACCCTAGGCATCAACGTGTCCGGCATGGATGCGGTCCTGATCACCCATGACCATTCCGATCACATCTCACAGCTGAAACTGACCGAACCGCTGCCGGTGTATTCCCCGGTGCCATTGGGGACCCGGAAGATCATTCCGGTCATCCCGGAACAGCGGTTCCAGCTGCAGCACATGACCGTCACACCGCTGGCAATGTCGCATGACGCGCCGCATACGGTCGGCTATGTGCTGGAGACGTGGCAGGAGAAACTGGTCTACATTACCGATACCGGCTATGTCCGGCAGGCGTATCTGCCGCTGCTGAGAGGCGCGGACCATATCATTCTTGAAAGCAACCATGACGTCGAGATGCTGATGGAGACCAGCCGGCCGTATTATCTGAAGATGCGGATCGCTTCCGACAGCGGCCACCTCAGCAATGAGGCCTGTGCCGACATCCTCGATGCCATTGTGACAGAGAAAACAAAAACGATCTTCCTGGCCCATATCAGCCAGGAAGCCAATACCCGGGAAAAGGCCCTGAAGACAACGCTGGCCAGGCTGAAGGAACGTCATGCCGGCCATCTCAATCCGCACCTGATCCTCAGTGCCGCCGGGCAGTATGAAATACTGAAGGGAGGAGACTGGCATGAAACGTTGGGTTACGGCAGCTGTGGCTGTGCTCCTGGTCTGGAATGTGCTTCTGACCGCGGCTCTGCTGGGTCAGACTGATCAGCATGTGGACAACAGCGGTGTGACCGTGATCAACCACACGATCAACGGCTATACAACTGATGTTACGGAAGTTCTGAGTGATGTCCGGTCTTCCCTGGTGACGGTCCGGATCACGGAGGACGAATTTGAGGATGCCTTTTCCGGCGTCATCTATGAAGTCAGAGAGGACGGCTGTTATATTCTGACAACCGCGTCGCTGGTGCGGGAAAATGCCGTCTGTTCCGTCCGCTTTGACAGCGGCATCGAACTGACCGGCGAGATCATCGGCCGGGATGTGCTGACCGACATCGCCCTGATCCGCACCCATCCGGACTTTGAAGTAAAACCGGTGACCTCCGGGGATGCCCGCTACGTGCAGGCCGGGGAATACGGGGTGCTGGCCGGCAGCCGCAGTCCGGAATCCCAGAGCGGCCCGATGAGCTTCGGCATTATTTCCCTGCCCGCCCAGACCCTGCGGCGTTCCTATGACCCGGATGATGAATGGATCCTGTCGGTGTTCCATACCGACGCGGTCATGAATCATGAATTGGCCGGCGGCTTGCTGCTGAATCTCAGCGGCGACATGATCGGCATGGTCTCCGGCACATTGAGCAACGCGGTCTCCGGCATGACCTGCGCGGTTTCCTGCGAGGAGATCGGCCTGGTGGTCGGGGAGATGCTCCAGGACGGGACAGTCAGCCGCGGGTATCTCGGCCTGACCGGACGCAATGTCAGTGACCTGGAAGTCTATCAGAAGAGCAGCATGAACATCACCCTGGATCAGACCGCCGGCGTGCTGGTCACCTATGTGGAGCCGGGTTCACCGGCAGCCCATGCCGGATTGCTGGTCGGTGATATCCTGACGGCCGTCAATGAAGACACCGTCAGTGACATGAGTGATCTGCGCCGTTTCCTCTACAGTGTCAATCCCGGTGATGCGGTAACCCTGCAGATCAGCCGCCAGGGGCAGGCGGAAACCATGGAAGCGGTGCTGCGATGATCCGCATCCTGGCCTGCGGCAAGGTCCGCGACAGCTGGCTGCGCAGCGGCATAGAGGAATATGTCAAGCGGATCCGGCCCTACGATAAACTCGAAATCGAAGAGGTAGCCGACGAAAAAGCCCCCGAAAGCAACTCCCCGGCGGAGAACCGCCAGGTGATTGCGGCGGAAGGGGAACGGCTGCTGAAAAAAATAAAGCCCCAGGACTATGTCATCCTGCTGGATCTGGCCGGCAAAACGCTGGATTCCGTCGGCCTGGCCGATTATCTGGATGATCTGAAGACGCATGGGCACAGCCAGATCGACTTTGTCATCGGCGGCTCCCTCGGGGTCAGTCCTGAGCTCATCCGGCGGGCGGATTTCCGCTGGAAACTGTCGGACAACACATTTCCGCATCAACTCTGCCGGCTGCTGGTCCTTGAACAGATCTACCGGGCCTGCCGGATTCAGAATCATGAGCCTTATCATAAATAAACGTAAGGGCTTACATAGTTTTTCTTGTAACTTAGATGGCAATCAACTAAAATAAATAATGACAATGGGAGGTGTTTTGACCTATGAAAGAGATTTCGGTTACTGTCGTTGATCCGGTTGGTCTGCACGCTCGCCCTGCTACAGTTGCAGTCAATGCCGCAAGCAAATTCAAATGCGACGTCACGATTGCCTATATGGGTCGTACTGTTAATATGAAATCGATTATGGGTGTCATGTCTCTTGGCATTCCGACTCAGTCTGATATTACGATTAAATGCAACGGTGATGACGAAGCTGATGCGATCAGTGCTATTGAAGATGTGCTTCGCATGCAAAAGGTGATCGGCTGATCCGGTTGTTCAACAAGCGAAGATGTATGAACATCTTCTTTTTTTAAGGAGGGGAACTTATGAGTGCAAAAGAAAATTACGAACGGTGGCTTAAGAGCCCATATCTGGATGAGAGCCTGCGGCAGGAAATGGCCGGCATGAGCGAGCAGGAGATTACCGACGCGTTCTACACGAACATCAAATTCGGTACGGCCGGCATGCGCGGTGTTATGGGGGCAGGGACAAACCGGCTGAATATCCATACGATCCGCAAGGCAACCGAAGGCTTTGCCCGCTATATCGAAAAGAACGGGGCAGAGGCCTGCAAGGCCGGTGTGGCCATCGGTTATGACAACCGGTATCATTCCCGGGAATTCGCGTTTGATACAGCCGCGGTGCTGGCCCGCCATGGCATTGTGTCCTATGTTTTCGACAGCCTGCGGCCGACCCCGGAGCTGTCCTTTGCGGTGCGCTATCACCATTGCTTCGGCGGCGTCATGATTACGGCTTCGCACAATCCCAAGCAGTACAACGGATACAAGCTCTATGATGCCGAAGGCTGCCAGCTGGTCCCGGCCCTGGCGGATGCGGTGACGGCGGAAGTCAATGCGATTGAAGATGAACTGGCAGTTCCGGCAGATATTACCGAAGAACAGAAGCAGCTCATCCACATCATTGCCGAAGAGACCGACAAGGCCTACTTTGATGCGGTCAAGTCCATCCAGCTGAATCCGGATGTACCGCGCAATGTGAAGATCGTCTTCTCGCCGGAGCACGGCACTTCGAACATCCCGGTCCGCACCATCCTGAAAGACTGCGGCTACGAAGTGATCCCGGTCCTGGAACAGTGTGATCCGCTGCCGGATTTTGCCAACACTCCGACCCCGAACCCGGAACAGGAAGG
>JAFWEA010000316.1 GCA_017543005.1 Solobacterium sp.
AATGACCATGTTGTTGTTGAGCTGGTTGATGGCATTCGGCAGCATCTTTCCCATGCCCGGCACGGCAAAGGCCGATTCGGTAATCAGCGCGCCGCTGATGCAGAGGATGATGGAACTCGGAATGCCGTTGACAATCGGGATAATCGCATTGCGCAGGATGTGGTGACGGAAAATTTCCTTTTCCGAAAGACCCTTGGCCCGGGCAAACTTGACATAGTCCGCATTGGACTGGTCGATCATGTACCGCCGCAGCCACATCATCAGGCTCGGTGTGCTCAGCAGCGCCAGGATGACCGTCGGCATGATCCACGAACGGATATCGCCGAAGCCGAGCTGCGGGAACTTGTCCGGCAGGCCGAGCTTGGTGCCGATGGAACGCATGAAGAAGATAAAGGCCATGGACGGCAGCGCGACCAGCAGGTTGATATAGGCAATGCCCAGTTTGTCACGGAACTTGTCCTTGTGCTGGGCCATGTCAATCGCAGCCGGAATGCCGAAGGCATAGGCAATGATCAGCGAGATGATGCCCATCAGGTAAGATGTGCCGACCATCGAAGGCGACTCATGGGCCGACAGGCAGCTGGCGTAGTGGTCGGTAAACCGCTTGCTGTCCAGCTTGTCCAGGGTCGGCTTGTACTGGCAGCTCGTCTGGATCAGGGCACTGCTTTCGGTCAGGCCGGTATCAAACGTCTGCTCATACGCCTTGACGGCACCCTGCCCTTCGTTGATGACCTGGGTCGTGGGAATGCCCTGGTTGCTCGGGTAGGAATTGCCGAAGTTGAAGGTAACCTTATTCTGATGAATGAACGGGAACGAGCCGTTGAAATACAGCTGGTACTTGTACTGGCAGCCGCTGCAGAGGATGGCCGGGGTCCCGTTGGCCGGGTTCTTGCCGGCATAGTAGCGCCGTTCCAGATCCGGGTTGGTTTCATCCTGGATGGCATTCTTGCCGTCCACCACGATCAGCTGGGAATAGAAATGACCCAGAAGTTCAATCGCGGAGTAGTCATGATAAACAAGCGGATCCCCGCTCTTGAGATATTCCACAGTGTAGCCTTTTCTTTCCCAGACACCGAGCGCTTCCTGCTGTTTTTCGGAACCGTTCACCAGGCAGGCATTATAATCCGATGAATCATCATACACACCCTTGCAGAGATCCACTTTTCTCTGGTAGTCCATGTATCCGAGTTCATCATACTTTTTATAAATGTATGTTGTCCGGGCATCCCCCTTCTGCTTCTTCAGCACGGGGTCATTCTCAAAAATCTTGGTTCTGTCGATCATCGTGAACAGCATGACGATAATGATCGATACGACAGCGAATATCGACAGAATCGATTTGAGAATTCTGGTAAGTATATATTTTCTCATATCGAGTCCCCTTATCCGGCGTTCATTAATTTGCAGGGTATACAAAAAAATTCAGCCGATGAACCTTAGTATTATAGCATAGACCGCTCCTGTTCAGTCATGAAACTGCATGAAAGAACCAGATTTATTCTGCTCAGAAGATGATGCTGAAAAGCCAGAGTACGATAAGGAATACGGCAATGCAGGCCACGATGACCTCACGCCGGCGGGAAGCTGAAAAATGCGGGTGGTCAGACCGGCCTTCCATATGTGCCAGGCGCTGTTCATGTTCCTGCGTTTTGATGTCATGGCGGGTCAGATCTTCCCGCTTTGCGACATCCACATTGTTTCGGATCATTTCATCTGTTTCCTTCCAGCTTCATTATAGGCATAAAGAAAACCGGATTGAACTCCGGTTTTCTGGTTGATCGGTTGCGGTGAGAATTATTCACCCTGCAGCCATGCATCGTAGGCAGCCTGGTAGTCAGCGGCTGTAACGATGTCTTCCTGCAGCTGCAGGCCCTTGTACTTGTATTCTGTCATACCGGTTGTGGAATAAACCCGTGTGAACGGAACAGCGTGAGTAACGCGGACGCTGCGGGTCTGCTGCTGACCCGGCAGGAAGAAGGCTCTGCTGATCAGATAAGCATCAGCCTTGGCGAATGCTTCGTAACGGGCATCCATGTCATCAGTGATGGCATCAGCTTCCCGGTACAGTCTTTCGTATTCGTTGAGACCGATTGTTTCCTTGATCTCGTCATCATCACCGTAGTCTTCGCTGTTAGCGTCTGTCAGACCCATGGAGCACATGTAGTAGCCGCTCACCGGGCTGTAGATGTCAACGAAGCTCTTCGGGTCAGCATAGTCCGGGGACCAGCCTGTGAAGGTGGAGATATCGTAGTCGCTCTCTTCGTGCAGTGTGTTGTAGTAAGCAACGTTACGGATTGTGTCGTTGTCAGCCATAACCAGTTCGATGATGATCTTGCCGTCTGTGTTGTCTTCAACGGACTTCTTCATGGACTGGGCCTGGTCAACCAGACGCTTGCTTGTTTCCTGAACCAGCATGTCGAGGTGGATCGGGAAGACAACGCCTTCCTCTTCAGCCTTGGCAATGTAATCCAGAGCAGCATCCTTGCTCAGCCACGGATCCTGGCCATCGCTCAGGTCAACTGCTTCACCGGTCATTTCAGCATAAGCTGCTGTAACCAGTTCGCCATAGGTACGGCCGTCGGATGTACGGACAACCTGCGGGTCGTTGTTGATGTTACGCAGAGTAGCGTCAGCCAGCAGCTTCGGAGCACCAACCTGCAGGTAGATGCTGCGGTCGAAGGCAGCGCGCAGTGCCTTACGGAAGTTGTCGTTCAGCAGAGCGGCATGTGTGTTGGCCCGCAGTTCTTCATCATCAGCGTAATTTGTCAGATCGAACTTTTCACGGTTCATGTTGAAGACAACACCGAAGACTGTCGGGTTCGGCAGGGATTCGGTTGTGTAGCCGTTGTACTTCTCCATGTACTGGTCGAAGTTTTCCCACTGAGCGCTGATCGGAGCAGCAACATAGATACCCTGTTCGAAGGAACGGATGCCGGAATACGGATCGGAACCATCGTCATAGATACGCTTGACGCTCTTCAGATAAACATGTTCAGCATCCCAGTAGTTTTCATTCTTGACCATGGTGATCTGGGAATCCTGGTCATAGGACTCGAGGATGAAACCACCGTTGTACAGAATGGAATCGGCAGCTGTTGTACCGAAGGAGCAGGCGCTCTCATCCGGGGAACCCAGCTTGCAGCCTTCACCCTGGGCTTCCAGGAATGTCCGGTTGACCGGATACAGGACTGCATATGTTGTCATGGAATCAAAGTACGGTGTCGGACCTTCCAGTGTGTATTCAACTGTGTAGTCGTCCAGAGCCTTGATACCGACCTTTTCGAATTCCTCATCAGAGAAATCGGAGTTTTCATATTCTGTGTAGTACTTGATGACGCCTTCCATCAGCCAGCCGGTGCCGGAAGCGAATTCTGCGCCATGACGCAGACCGGCGACAAAGTCGTCAGCCTTCACTTCGTCATATTCTTCACCTGTGCTGGTGACCCACTTGACGCCCGGACGCAGATGGAATGTCCAGACGGAGGAGTCTTCGTTGTGTTCCCAGCTCTCAGCCAGGCACGGTACCAGAGTGCCGAACCGGTCATTTTCGAGCAGGCCGTCAACGAAGTTGGCGTTGTACTCATGGTCTTCAGCCAGCGCTGTGACCAGGTAGTCCAGCTGCTGGATCTGATAATTTGTGTATTCGACGAGATTTTCTGTATCCGCAAGCTTGATGGAAGCGGCAGTGACATCAGACATGTAAGCTTCAGGCTCTTCTGTTGCTTCTGCTGTTTCCTCTTCTTTCGGCGCTTCTGTCTGCGAAGCTCCACCGTTGGAGCAGCCGAACAGTGTCAGTGCCAGTGTTGCGGAAAGTAATGCTGCAGGTAACTTTTTCATTTCTTTCCTCCCTAATATAAGACGCCGAAACGTCTGACAATAAATTTATTATAATTTGGTGTACGGTGCAATTGCATTTTCACAATTTCAACACAATTCACACCCGGTGAAAAGCGCTTTTTCAGTCCGCAATCCCGGTTACCGTCACCCCGGCCAGCCGCAGCACAGCCGGCACCAGCATGCGGTCATACTGCACCTGGGCAGCGGTCATATGCAGGTTGGCAGCCAGTTCCCGCACCGAGCCGGACACCGAGCCGCCGGAGACGATCTGCACCTGGTCACCGTCATGGTAATAGGCCAGACGGATTTCCCCGGCCATGTCACCGTTGAACGGGCTGACCTGGAAGTCCGAGAATTCAACCACTTCCAGATACCTGCCCTGCCGTAGTTCTGCTTCTGTGCAGGTACCGCCGGAAATCGTGAAGTTGCCCGGGATAAAGGTATTTCCCATGCCGAGATAGCAGGCATACTGGCGGCTGCCCCAGAAGTTTTCGGCTTTGCCGTCTTTGATCAGGGAGAGATTCCTGACCGATGCGCCTTCGCTGTCATACGAGCGGTTGGCGGAAGAATTCGGCAGATATCTGACCGCCGACGCACTGATCTGATCGCCGGCTGCCCCCGGGACAACCTCATCCCCGATTTCCAGGTCGGAGATGCCCTGATACTTCATGCGGACATTGACCCGGTTCAGGAAGTAGTCGTAGATCTGCAGGGCGGCATCGGTGGAGAAGAGCACGTCGCAGGTGTCCAGTTCCGGCGTATTGCCGGCCAGCAGCTTGTCACGGCCGGTCTGCAGGGTGCGGCTGATTTCCTGTTTCAGCATCTGCCGGTCGCAGGTGCCGGACGTATACATGCGGTACAGCTCGATTTCCCGGCTGTCCTGGCGGGCATTGACCACCACTTCCAGCTGGGCCGACGGATAGACCATGGTCACATCGGTGCCTTCCGAGGTGATGAAACGCTTCGTATTCTCTTCCGCAAAGATTTCATACGAATTGATGTCTTCCGTCTCTGTTTCCGGCAGATCCTGCATGACTTCGATGAAATCACGGGCAATCGTGCCGATTTCCGGCAGGCTCTCCTCATCTTTGTGCGTAACAGCAGGATTCAGCGTGTATTCCGGGTTTTTGATCAGCAGGGCCCTCTCCTTCAGGTCACGGATCAGTTTCTCCATGTCCTGACGGCTGCTGCCAGGCATGACTTCCGCGCTGGCACTGCCGAGGAAGCCGTCAAACCGGCGGTATACCTTCAGTGTCACATGTCTGGTATCACGGATGCGGTTCTGATCCAGTCGGTGCCGGATGAAATAGAATTCATAGGCCCGGGTCTTCAGATCGGTTATCTCCCAGGCATCTGTTCCTGCTTCCTGCAGCAGTTCCTTCAGTTCTTCAAGCATCATCCGAGCCTCGCTTTCGTCTTCAGATACGGGCCGCCGTCACTGACCTTGACCCACTCCTTATAGCCCTTGCCGCAGCCGCCGGTGCCGAATACTTCTGCCTCCCGGCTGGCCATGGTGATATTGCCGAGCACATCCGGCACGTAGCCGGTCATGATGATCGGGGTAACGACCTTGCCGGTCAGCTTGCCGTTGCGGATTTCATAGCCCCGTTCAATGATGCACTGGATGCCCCAGTGCTTCGGGTCTTCCATGCCGGACTGCATGCCGGCCAGAAGATACCCATAGTCAACTGACGCAATCATGTCATCCAGACTGTCATTGCCGGCTTCGAAAATCGTGTTGGTCATGCGGGTATAGACCTTGTGCTCAAAGTTCTCCCGCTTGCCGTTGCCGGTCGGCTGTCCGCCCAGACGCAGCGCCGACAGGGCATCACAGACACCTGTCTTCAGGATGCCGTGATCGATTTCAATCACATCCCCAGCCAGTGTCCCTTCGTCATCAAAGGCATAGGAAGCCACATTGACTGCCGCATTGGCGCCTTCGTGCATGGTAACAAGATCCGATCCGACCCGCTTGCCGATATACTCCTTGCCCAAGGCCCGGTTCTTGACGAACATATCCATTTCCACGCCATGGCCGAATGCTTCATGGGCGATCAGGCCGGATACTTCCGGGGTTGTGATGACCTCATATTCACCCGGTTCAATCCGTTCCGCGGTGAGCAGTTCTTCCGCAATGCGGACCGCTTCCGTCATTTTCTCCCGCAGGCCGGCAAAGATCTCCGGTCCCTGCCGCTCGGCCACGCCGGCATAGGAGTATTCCATGCGGCCGTCCTTCATGGCCATCGGTACAACCGTGCCTTCCGAATAGACATAGCTCTGGCGCAGATCCCGGTTCTCGGTCAGGAACAACTTGCATACATGGGTGGACTGGGCTGTCAGCCGGCAGTCAATCAGATGCTCACCCTGCTCCATGGCCGCAAGAGACACATCGGTCAGTTCCTTCACCAGGCTGTCAAGGTCCGCTTCCTCCGGCATTGTGCCGGTTTCCATCTCCACAAACAGTTCCTGCGGCTCATCCGCCAGTTTTCCTGTTTCATAGACTTCCGTGCCGGTCGCCTTGAGCAGTTCGATCTGCTTTTCCAGTGCCTGCCGGATTTCCTCGGCCTGTTCTTCCGGATGGGCCAGGTCCGGCTCATTGAAGGCATATTCACTGTACAGACCGTCCCGGTACACCCGGATGACATTGCCCCGTTCCGTCATCATGGTCTCCGAAGAGATATCCCGGGCTTTCTGGCTGATGGAAATCCGGAATCCCTGCGAATCCGTTGACAGAACACTGACATAATCAAAGTGTTCACGCAGCCGGGCAATCATTGTTTTGATCGCCGGCGCCGTTTCGTTCAGGTATTCTGAAAACTTTGCTTTCATATCAAATTCCTTTCTGCCTGATGATTATACCCTGATTTACGAAAACATGGTATGTTCAGCCCGGTTATGATATAATCTTGTTTGCGCTGGAGATATACCCAAGTGGTTGAAGGGACTGGTTTCGAAAACCAGCAGACGTGCGAGCGTGCGGGGGTTCGAATCCCTCTATCTCCGCCATTTGTAAAAAAAACTCTCATCTGCATGAGAGTTTTCTTTTTGTTCCCTGCTTTAATTGGATTCATTTCTTCTTTCATAAAGAAGAACAGAATGATCGTACAGCTCTGTCAAATCATCTTTAGCCGGATTGATCCGCAGCAGATCATCCCTGGATAAAGAGCCGACATAGTAGTATACGTGCCGTATTTTCTGTGTCTCCCGAAGGGATGTGGACAGATTGAATGAATGTGTCATCATTGCTTGTCTGCTGAACTCTGCCCACCGCCATGTAAAACCCCAGAAAAATATGTCGCAGTCTCCATCTTTGTTCACATAGTTGTTTATCTGGCAGTAATACGAATCTGCCGGGCTGTTCATATCCAGAACAATAATATCTCCGATCTTCTGGCAGATAATATTGGGGACCGGCTTCTTCTCTTCTGCCGGGATTTCTTCTTCACCGTAATAACTGATCGGAACAATCTCTCTTTTCATTACATTTATATGATTATATCCAGCGAAGAGAATCCCGCCGAACAACAGGATTATGATCAGAATTGTATGTACAGTCCGTTTTGCCAGGTGATGACGTTCCTGTTCTTTTGCCGCATGAGCAAGCAGCTGAAACGATTCCTTCATCTCCGGTGTTTGGTCAACAGTTTCTCCTTTCAGCAGTTCTGCAATGCTGAGGTTCAGACAGTCTGCCAGCGGCAAAAGCAAACTGATATCCGGCATTCCCTTGCCCGTTTCCCATTTTGAAACCGTAGCCCTTGATATATGCAGTTTATCAGCCAGTTCCTGTTGGGAAAGATGAAGTTTTTGCCTGGAATTTTTTATCAGTGTTCCTGTTTTATAAGCGTCAATCATTAATATGCATCAACAATTGTTGAATAATATGGGAGCATGTAACCTGACGGACAAGAAAGATTGCATGTGACACGTATACCACCTGATATATAACCTGTTGAGTAACTTGTTACTGTCATCGCCGATGGATTTGATGTGTACACACTGGTTATGGTTCCACTGACAAGTGTCCCGTTATTGTTAAATGTACCGGTGCCATTAACATAAACGGTAACATATACATATTCTGCATTTCCATCAGGCTTTTGATGAGCCAGTTTTACTGTTGTAGAGCCCGCAATACTTCTGACTACATATGGATCAGGGTCAATTGGATCTGCAGGGGTATCTGCATTTTCTGCAAATACCGGCGTTACAAGAGCGATTAGAAATGGGATAATAACAAACAAGTTAAGAATACATCTTTTCTTTTTCATAAACCCTCTTTTCTAGATGAACAACATGTCATTTCATCAACCCAAATATAGCGCAAAAAAGAGATACGCTTCAGCAACGCTCCGTAACATCCGTGGCCCAAAAAGGCAGAAAAGAAAAGTATTTTTACAGATACAGTACATACTGTGATTGTTTTGCAAAAAAAACTTTTATATCTATTGTTGTAAGAAACAATCCCTGTTTCTACACTTTAACGGGAAGAAGCAGTTTATATAAGAGATTCGGAAAAGACAACCGCACAGATAATGACAATTTTGCAGGCAAAGAATATAATCTGTAGTCATAAAGGAGGTCTCCGCATGAATCTGATGAATCTGGTTTCCGGCTGCCCGGTGACGATCGCGACCATCCTGATCTGTGCCATTGTCTATTTCCGGCAGAATTCGGATCCTTCATTTACCGGCAAATATCTGAATAACTCCTACATGATTCAGCAGGGCCAGTATTACCGGCTGCTGACCGGCGGCTTCCTGCATGGTAGCCCATGGCATATCATGATGAATCTGTATTCCCTGTACAATCTCGGACCATGGATGGAGGGCATGCTGGGACCGGTCAAATTTGCTGTCCTGCTGTATGGTGGCGTGCTGATCGGCAATCTGTTCTGCTATCTCTTCAAGGTCAGATCATCGCTCGGCCTTTCCGGCGGCCTGTATGCCGTGATGTTCTTTTATTTCATGCTGCTGACGGCATATACTTCGGTATCCTGGGTCAGCATCCTGCGCAACAACATTGCCAATATCATCATCAACTTCATGCCCGGCGTCGCCTGGCAGGCACACCTGGGCGGGGCGCTGTTCGGGGTGCTGATGTCTTTCCTGTTCTGACTGTCTGTCTTCGTTTCACAAAAAAGCTGCGGCAGTCTTTCGGCTGCCGCAGCCTGTACATATCAGTTCAATAATGATCCACCGTATTTCCCCCGCAGGAAAGCAGATAGATGTCGCTTCCTGTTTTTTGATTAAAATAATCCACCAGGGCAACGGTGCTGTTCCGCTTGTCTTCCGGGAAGTGATGATAGCGGGAATAGATATCGGCAATCCGGTCTTCCAAGCGCATGATGCCGGATGCCCCGCTGATGTTGTCACACAGCTGAATCAGCCGGTCATAATCATCGTAGACAATGCTTTCCAGAGCAGTCCGCATTTCTTCAATCTGTTCTGCCGGCAGGTCAAACTCCCCGCCATAGGCACTGAGCTTCTGCAGCGCGAAGGAATGCGTCAGGCAGATCCGGCCGATCAGCGGATAACCGCATTCATTCATGTATTTCCAGCCATGGTAGATATGAGCCAGCTGGACTTCCCCCTTGAAACGGCCGATATCGTGCAGCAGTCCGGACACAAAGCAGCGGTCAGGATCCAGCCCGGCAGCGCTGCCGATCGCTTCCGCACTGACGGCAGCATTGCGGGAATGGGCGCCCCATTTCCCCGGGTTTTCCTTTAATGCGGCCGCAAGGATCGCTTCCGCCTCTTCCCGCGAGGGGATTTTTTCATCAGTGTTCATTGCAGCAGTGCTTTTTTCGCTTCCTGAATATCCTCACAGATGATCAGGAAAGCATAGGTCCCTTTGGTTCCGACATAACCGTTGCCGATCGTTTCCAGTTCTTCCGGCCGGTACATGGCCGCTGAATTCTCCAGTGTGGAAAGATAGTCATTCAGCTTTTCCTCTGCATCCATGGCATGTTCTTCACTGTCTGTCTCGACAACCAGGATGCGTCTTTCGGTATGTTCATCCTCAAAGTAACCGGCTGCGTTGACAACTGTCTCCGGGTCCACGGCCAGCATTTTTGTCACCTGGTCTTTGTCCAGGGTGCTGTATTTTTCATCGAGGAACGGGGTCAGGATGGCTTCATAGTCCTGAAACGATTTCCCGGCCGGAACAGATTTTTCCGGCTTTGCGCCGCATCCGGCCAATAACAGGCAGATGCCGGCTGCCATGATCAGTTTTTTCATTTTGCGTCCTCAACTTTCAGATATGAGCGGATATGATCCGTGAACAGACTGTAATACATGCCGGACAGGTGATAACCGTCAGGCCGGAAAAATTCCATGTTTGCACACCCGTCTTCCCCGTACAGATAACTTGGCACGTCAAACATTTTCAATCCTTCTTCCTCGCAAAGCTTGAGCAGATAGTAGTTCGTCTTGTTGACCTGCGCCTGGGTTACGTGCACTTCGTTTTCCCCGCTGCTCACAGGAAACAGCGATGATACATAGATGATCGTATCCGGCGTGACTTCCCGGATATCATGGATGAGCTCCCGGTACTGGTCTTTCAGCTGGATGGGGTTGCCTGCCCCGCTCTGGGTCAGTCCGATATCCATCAGGATGCACCGGGGCTGCAGCTCCGCCAGCATCTCCAGCAAGGTCTTGTCCGTCTGTTCATTGTTGTACGTCACCGGCAGGTCCGCGGAATTCGGCGATAATGCAAATCTGCCGATCACCCGTTCGGCAGGGTATCCCCCTTCCTGGGCCAGGTTGAGATAATTGGAATCCCCCACCAGGTAAATCTGGCTGTATTCTTCGTCTGATAGATACTCTTTGTTCATCTCAAGGATGACATGATCCTTGTCATAGTCATACAGGTGAAAGTTTGCGGGCAGGAAATCTTCTTCCCGGATGTCCCCGACTTCCACCGCCAGGCTCTTGACGGAACAGTTGGCGGAAGCGTCACAGGCCTTGATCTGCAGTTTATATTCGCCGGCTTTATCCGGATTCACCTCACCCGATACTTCCACCGTGATATCCTCGGAAGCGTCGTAGCTGTCTTCAATCGTAAACTCCGGCAGGACAAATTCATCATGCGTGCGGATAAAGTATATGGAGCCTTCCGGCATGTTGATGACCGGGCTGTCGACATCCAGCACCGTCACCGGAACATGGGCTGTTTTCTGAATCAGCGGCGTGAACCGGAATGAGTAATCAATGCTGTATTCCCCGGCATGGTGATAATCAATGTTATCGGTCACTGCGACCCGGTCGTGGACATCCATACCGAAGACAGTGGCCCGGTAGGCCGGATACCCGCTCAGGACATCTCCCACCAGCAATTGCAGATGATCTGTTTCCGGCTTGATATCAATAGAAAAAAACACGACTGCCGCCGCGGCGATCAACAATGCCAATGATGTCAGCATTTTTTTCATAGTCCCCTATACCGTATCTGTTATAACTGCATTGTTATCTTATCACAGAAACCAACATGTTCCACGTCTGCCATGCAGTTCTGCAGAGAAAAGTACCCGAAATACCGTTCCGAAAGAAAACACACACGGCTGTGTGCGTCTTCAGTGCTTAATACATTTTTTTGAAGCCCGCATTGAGTTCGGCGGAACTGAAGCGGATATGGGTCTTGTGCTGATAGCGAGGGTCCGCTTCCACCGTGGTCGGCTGGCCGGCATTGCCTTTCATCTCTTCCGGGATATGAATGACCACATGGTTTTCTGCCAGTACTTCCTGCAGTTTCCGGACATCAAGTGTCTGGGCGGTAGCCTCCTGGTCAATGGCCAGGGCAGCTGCAGTGCCGGCTGCTTCACCGGTCAGGGCACAGGCCGGGATCAGACGCATCATTTCCCAGCCCATCTTCTCGTCGCAGGCAACGGTCCGCCCGGCTGCGAAGACGTTCTCTACATTTGTGTCGATCAGCCCGCCGTACGGGTATTCATACGGCTCAACCACCGGGCCGCCGATGCCGTTGGAGATGATGCCGATGGATGTTTCCCGGTACCGTTCCGCATCGGTTTCATAGTCCAGGGTTTCTGCCCCGACGATATGCCGGCTGGTACGGAACTGGGCCATGGTCGGCAGCGTCAGCATGCAGTACTCATCACTGAAATGTTCCTTCAGATAATCACGGGCCAGGCGCCGGCTGGTCTTGAGATAGCCGTTGACCCCGTCAATGGTTGTCCCGGAGAAGGTCGGTACCGGATAGGCATCCAGGTCACCGCCATGGGGTCTGGCCCCGAACAGCCGCAGCTGCATCATGTCGACAACCCCCTGGCCGTTCTCCAGGGCCTGGCGGGCTGTTTCCGTAGAGGTTTCATAGGCCCAGTGCGAGCAGATGCTGTCCTTGGTGCTGGTGACAGCCCCGGCCCGGGCCATCAGGTCCGCATCGCCGGACGCGTCCACGAACTGCTTGCCGAGCACGGCCACCCGGCCCTGCTTGGACTCCACGATGACGCCTTCCACCCGGCTGCCCTGCATGATCGGTTCGGAGAAGACAACATCAAAGATGGTCTCCACCCCTTCCTCTTCACACAGCTCATCATAGGCCAGGATCGCCGCCGGGATATTGAAGGTCGTTTCATAGCGGCCCTGCGGATGTTCCGCATAGGCCGTACGGAATTTCCACTGCGGGGCCATGGTGTTATAGCTGTAGCGGATGCTGGTGTAGAGCAGTTCCTCCGCCAGACCGCTGGCCACCCGGTGTCCCCGGCCGTCATCCAGCGGCAGATAGATACATACATGGCCCAGGGTTGCAAGGCCGCCCAGGGCACTGTTCTTTTCCAGCAGGACAGTTTTTTTGCCGCATCTTGCCGCCGCGACCGCAGCCGCAATGCCGGCAATCCCGCCGCCGATGACAACTACATCCGCTTCTCTGTATACGGGAATCTTTTCCGCTTCCGTCATGATATATTTTTCCATGTCTTCTGTTCCTTTCCCCCGGCCGGGATATTGATCAATTCAATTATATTCTGCGGAAAGTGGCACGCACCAGCAGAATTGGGTATAATGACACTCATGAAATATATCAGTCTTGATCTTGGCAGTGTCACCTGCGGCATTGCAAAATCCGATACCGGCCTGCTGGCCCAGCCGGTGAAAACCATCCGCTTCCGGCGGGATGACTACAACGATGCCATTCTGCGCATCCTGGAGTATACCGATGCCGAAAAACCGGATGTCATCGTCATGGGCTATCCGCTGCTGGAAAATGATGATGAGGGCCCGCGGGCAAAGCTGTCCCGTGAGGTCGCGGAGATCATCGAGCAGGAATCCGGCATCCCGGTTGTCCTGCAGGATGAACGCTCCACCACCAAGGATTCCGAGGAGTTCCTGATCATGGCCAATGTCTCCCGGAAAAAAAGAAAAAAGGTCATTGATCAGCAGGCTGCCGTCCGCATCCTGCAGTACTATCTTGACCGCAAGGACCGCTGACAGAAAACCGGCACAATACATGAACTGCCCCAGAAAAATGGGACAGTCATAAAAAAGACCGGGAAAGGTATGACTGCCTGAATTGAATAGGAGTCATACCTTTTAGTTTTCTCTGGGGTCTGGCGGAATTGTAGAAAGTGATGTATTCAGTAACTTTATGAATCAGATCCTCATTGGTCT
>JAFWEA010000317.1 GCA_017543005.1 Solobacterium sp.
GGGCGGTTTTGCGGCGGCGAAGTACGGCCGGCTGCACAGTGCGGTGATCACACTGGTCATGGCGGCAGTCCTGTTTGCGGTACCGGTTATGCCGGCGGGCCTGCTGGCCCTGTTTCTTTTTAACATGACGATGCCGATGACACTGTACCGGCTGTATCAGGCCCTGCCGGAACAGCCCGGGTTTGCGTTTGGCCTGCTGACCTTTGCGCTGTTTATCGGCTTTGTGCCGAAACTGGCGGGTCTGACTTTCAATCCTGTGCTCTTTGCGGGCATTGGCTGCCTGATTTCGACCGGATTGTTTATGCTGGCGGAGAGACCATGAACACGGTGCTGTTTCTGCTGTGCCCGCTGGCCGGCACGATCCTGCTGGAAAGCCTGACGGCCTTTGCGCTGGGACTGCGGGGAAAAAGGGAGTATCTCCTGCTGGCCCTGGTCAACGGCGTGACCAATCCGTTTGTGGTGGTGTTGACCGCATTGACAGAGAACGTCCTGGTCACATACGGCCTGCTGGAACCGCTGGCCATCTTCATCGAATACAACATATTAAGAAAACATCTGGACTGGCCGCAGACCGGCCGGCTTGTGTTAGCATGTAACTGTGTAAGCATGCTGGGAGGAATCGTATGGAAACTGCTGAACTGATTGTCCGGGATATCGCCTATTCACCGACGGAACGTCTGGGGGACATGATGCCGGTCATCCTGCTGGCCGCGGCGGTGATCATTGTGTCACTGATCCTGCTGCGTCGTTTTTATCGCAAATAGTCTTCTGTATGACCTGCCCATCGGCAGGTTTTTTTCGGTTGCGCGAAAACAGAAAACAGGTAAAATAGAAACCTGTGAGCACGGCTCACCGTCGGTAGCGGCTACCCGACGTAAAACGAAAATAAGGAGACAACTAAATGAACACAAAGAAAATGGTACGGATTGCCATGATTGCGGCAATCTATACGGCCCTTTCCCTCGCCCTGGCCCCGTTTACCTACGGTAACATCCAGGTCCGCATCGCCGAAGCCCTGACCCTGCTGCCGCTGATCTATCAGCCGTCGATCTGGGGTGTAACCCTCGGGTGCTTCCTGACCAACCTGATCGGCGCCATCATGGGCTTCAATCCGACCGGTATTATAGATTCGGTTATCGGCACCACAGCTACTCTGCTGGCGGCGCTGTGCACATATAAATTCAGAGACAGAAAAGTGGGAAATGTTCCGGTGCTCAGTATTCTGATGCCGGTGATTTTCAACTTCTTCTTTATCGGGGCAGAACTGGGATATCTGCTGTTCCCGGACAATATTCTTGTCGGCAGTCTGATCTGCGGTGCGGAAGTCGCTGTCGGTGAACTGATTTCCGTTATCTTCGGATGGTTTATTATCAAACTGTTAAGCAGGACAAAACTGTTTGAATCATAGTACAATGAACGCATGAAAAGATTCATGACGTTTATAACAGTATTTCTATGCTGTGCGCTGGGAGTGGGAATCTCGCAGCGTATTTCCGTTGGTGAAAAAGAATCGGTGGAAATAGCCGACAACAACACCCCGCTTGTTTCGGATCCGGATAACCGGCAGACAACGCCATCCCCGGAACCGACGGAGACCCCGGCAGAAGTGACTGCCGAACCGACCCCTGAAGCAACTCCGGACTCCACCCCGACTCCGGAACCGACCGTGGAGCCGACGCCTGTGCCGACGGCAGAGACCGCCGGATACTCGGAAGATCCGATGTTCTATGACACCGACAGCCTGCTTGTCGTAGCCAACAAGGTACATCCGCTGCCGGACGGCTATGAACCGGCAGACCTGGTCCAGCCCAATGTTTCGGCATCTGCCTACTGGTTGGTGCGGGAAGAAGCAGCCCGGGCACTGGAAGAGATGTTCGCTGCGGCAGACAATGACGGTGTTCATCTGGTGCTGGGCTCGGCCTACCGCTCGGCTTCCTACCAAGCCACCCTGTGGAACGGCTATGCCAACCAGTACGGAACCGAACGGGCCGACCGCATCAGTTCCAGACCCGGCTATTCGGATCATCAGACCGGTCTGGCAGTCGATATTGTCATGGGTGACGGTTCCTACAACGGCTATAATTTCAACCAGGCCTTTGAAGATACAGACCAAGGCAACTGGCTGCGGGTCCATGCCCATGAATACGGCTGGATCATGCGCTACCCTAAGGGCAAGGAAGAGATTACCGGTTATGCCTATGAACCATGGCATTTCCGTTATATCGGTGTGGACTATGCCACAGCCATCTACAATGTAGATGAGTTCGAATCATTCGAAGAATACTTCAACGTTGAAGGCGGCACAGAATACCGCTGATCAGACAGGAGGACAAAAATGAAACTTTGGCAGAAAGTTCCGGTTTTTGTAATGGCCGCGCTGCTGGCAGTGCCGACAGGCACAGCTGTTAAGGCAGAGGAGCCCGGTGATCCCGAATTTGATGAGTATCTGACGGAAGAATGGATCGACAGCATGGAAAGTGATTTCCTGACCATGCACTATTCCGTCAAGGATTACAGGAAGTACGGCATCGAACGGCCGGAAGCGACCTGGGGTGAGGTTTCCTATGAAGACTATGCCGAGGCGGCCGAAGAAGCCCGGACCACCCTGGCTGAGCTGGAAACATTTGATTATGACAAGCTCAGCCCGTCCCAGCAGACCGACTACGATACCTATAAGCACTATCTGGAAACCATGCTGGTGCTGAACGAGCATCCGGAATTCGATGAGCATTTCAATCCGTATAACGGCACGCTGAGCAACCTGGTCACCAACCTGACCGAGTATGTCTTCTATGAGAAACAGGATATTGATGACTATCTGACGATCCTGGCGGATACCCCGCGGCTGATCGAAGACATGATGACGATGACCCGGCAGCAGGCGTCTGAAGGCTTCTTCATGAATGATGCGACGCTGGATACGGCCATTGAGGAAATCGGCGACTTCACGGAAAAGAAGGACGACAGTGCGCTGATCATCATCTTCGAAAAGAATATCGATGCCTTCAGCGGACTGAGTGAAGCCCAGAAGAAGGACTACAAGGACAGAAACCGGGCCA
>JAFWEA010000318.1 GCA_017543005.1 Solobacterium sp.
GGCCGATCAGGAAGGGCTGTACCTTCCGGAAGAAAACAATGAACTGGAACTGCTGGCCGCTGCCGTCCGGATTTTCGCCCTGACGGCCCCACGGCTGCTGGCAAAAGGGACGGATGTCCTGACCGAGGACAGCCGGAAAGTGCGCCGGCTCATACAGATCCTGCAGTATATCGATCAGCACTATGCGGAAAAGATCACTCTCGATACCATCGCCGAACATGCCGGCTTCAGCCGCTCGGAGTGCAGCCGTTTCTTCCGGGACATAACCGGACAGAACCTGTTCAATTATCTGATCGATTACCGGATTGAGCGCAGTCTGGCACTACTGTCAGGGACCGACATGCCCGTCTCGGCAATTGCGTCCGCCGCCGGTTTTGCCGGGCAGAGCTACTATGCAAAATGCTTCAGTGAGCGCAAGGGCATCACCCCGGTGGAATACCGGAAGCGCACCCGCCGGGAAGTATAGTGTAAAAAGTTTCAAAGTTTAGAAAATATTTGCAGAAAAGCAAGACAAAACCCGTCATTTTGCTTTGCCTCGTCCCTTTTCTGCTTTTATAATGGGCTTACGGTTATTCTCAGAAAGAGGTGAAAGCATGATAGATTTCAAGAAACTGGCCGAAAAGAACCATCCCTACGTAGTGGAAATGCGCCGGTATTTTCATGAGCACCCGGAACTGAGCACTCAGGAAGTCAACACTTCCAAAAGGATATGCGAGGAACTGGATGCCATGGGAATCCCGTTTACAGCGTATCCCGACTATACCGTCATTGCCACCATCGATTCCGGCAAGCCCGGAAAGACCATCCTGATCCGGGCGGACATTGATGCCCTGCCGGTCACCGAAACCACCGGTCTGCCGTTTGCCAGCAAGACCCCGGGCGTCATGCATGCCTGCGGTCACGATACCCACGGGGCGATGCTGCTGGGCATTGCCAGAAGCCTGAACGAAGTCAAGGATCAGCTGTGCGGCAAGATCCTGCTGGGCTTCCAGGTGGCCGAAGAGAACCTGAAGGGTTCCCGGACCATGAAGCAGTATGTACTGGACATGGGCGGGGCAGATCATTCCCTGGCCGTGCATGTCGGCAACGCCCGCGACATCGGCACGATCACGGTTGTGCCGGGGCCGTTCGCTTCCGGCGTCATTACCTACAAGACCTTCTTCTACGGCAAGGGCGGACACGGCTCGATGCCGCATGCGGCGATTGACCCGATCAAGCCGGCCTGTGAATATGTCCTGAAACTGGCAGCCCTGCCGACCAGCCAGTACGATGCCAAGGACCCGATCGTCTTCAGCACCTGCACCATCCAGGGCGGCTCCGGGGCTCCGAATGTTATTCCGGATGACGCCTATGTCTTCGGTACCGTCCGTTACTTCAACAAAACGCTGACCGAAAAGATCCAGCACGATATCGAAACGCTGGCCGACTGTGTGGCCCGGACCTACGGCTGCACCAGCAAGGTTGAATACACCTTCGACCCGATGATCCCGGTTGAGAACAATCCGGAAGTCACCGCCATCTGCCAGGAAGTCGCCCGCGGTATGGGTCTCAACCTGGTGACAGAAGAGATGGGCATGGGTTCCGATGACATGGCCATGCTGGTTGACGCCTTCCCGGGCTGCTACGCGTGGCTCGGCACCGCCAATCCGGCCAAGGGCATCGATCACGTTGCCAACCACAATTCCAACTTCACAGTAGATGAGGATGCCCTGGCATACGGCACCGAGTTCCTGATGAAGTCGGCGTGGGAACTGCTGAACCGCTGATACAGAAAAAAGCTCTCCTCACGGAGAGTTTTTTGTTTGCCTTTATTCAAAGTGCATGATATCGCATTCTTCAAGAACTTCGAGAACCCAGATACAGGCCTTGGCAACGACCGCTGTGCACTTGTCATCATGGCCGCCGTCCGCCAGGAAGCGCTTCATGTCCTCCGGGTCATACATGCGGTAGCTCTTGCCCATGATCTTGTACTGGATATCCCGGCAGAGCACTGTCCCGTATTCATCCATGAATTTCTGATACAGCTTCCGGCCCGGTTCGGCTGTCTTGGCGACATAGGTCTTGTCATCCATCCTGTCAGCCGGCCGCCCGACGACGCAGGAAATGGCCATCAATGCACCGCTGAAGGCACCGCAGCTGTTGCCGGAACGCACCCCGCCGGCCATCAGTCCGGTTGCCGACTTGATGACTTCCGCAGGAATATCCAGGGCAGTCTGGCTGAGGGTCAGCAGCACGCACTGGGCACAGCCGCCGTACTTCGCCTCATTTTCCATACCCTGTTTATAAATCTTTTCTCTCAGTTCACTGTTCATATTATCCTCCCGCCATAAACGTAACTTCATTATAAAACTGTCTAATATTTTTGTGACAGACAGCCGGTATATTTCCCGGGATATGATCCGGTTCTACTGCCTTTGTCCGGTTTTGAGCACAGCCAGATCATAAAAAGGCTCCGCAGAGCCTTCCTTGTGAATTGTGATGATTACTTTGCGATCAGCCTGATGTCCGCATTCATCCCGCGGCCCATGAACACATCTGCCTTGCGGGCGAAGAATTCCGGATCAGAGGAGACATAGAACTGTCGGTCTGCCTGCCGGATTCCGGCATCTTCCGGCAGCTGTCTGAGAACAGCTTCCGCCTGGGCATCCGAAGAGGAGATCAGGGTCACTTCCGGGAACAGTTCGGCCACGGTTTCCTGAATCAGCGGGTAGTGGGTGCAGCCCAGCACCAGCGTATCAATGCCCTTGCTGATCAGGGCCGGAATGTACTTCTGCAGGATCCGGATGATTTCCGGGTCATCTTTCTGCAGATGCCCGGCTTCGATCAGCGGCACCAGTTCCGGACAGGCCCGGGTATACACTTCCGCTTCCGGCAGGTATTTCCGGATCGCCTTGGGATAGGCGCGGCTGCGGACCGTTGCCCGGGTGGCCGCCACTCCGATCTTTCCGTTCCGGGTTGCATTCACTGCAGCCCTGGCCGTGACATCGATCACCCCGTAGACCGGCACCGCCGCATGTTCCGCCACCTGCCGGCCGCCGGCCGAATCCGCCGTGTTGCAGGCAATGACCATCGCCGCCAGATCAAACTGTTCCAGGACCTCGGCGTCATGCAGGGCCAGGGCCGTGATCTGTTCCCTGGTCTTTTCCCCGTA
>JAFWEA010000319.1 GCA_017543005.1 Solobacterium sp.
AGGAACTGTATGTGCCGGCTGAAGATCAGGAAAAGCTGGACGGCATTACCGCTCATGAAAAAGAACAGTTCATTGTAACGGCATATAATCACCGCGGCCTGCGCGGAACAATAACGGTCCCGCAGAAGTGTGTGCTGTTCATGGGCTTCCCTAACTCCTCCGGCTGGCAGGTCCATGATGCAAACGGCGCAAAGCTTGAAACACTGGATGTACAGGGCGGTTTCCTGGGTCTTGTCCTGGAACCGGGTGAGCATGTGCTGACGTTCACCTTCACCCCGCCGGGCATCAGGGCCGGAGGCCTGCTTTCAGGCATTGTCCTTGCGGCTGTGCTCTATGGCCTGTACAGGGAAAAACAGCGTAAATGAAAAGACAGTACCGGTGCTTGCCGGTACTGTCTTCATGTCTTCCTTCAGTTTTCTTCGAACTCATTGGTCATCCGGCGGACAATGCCGCTGTAGACCGAATTCATGAGTGTCGGATTCAAAAGACCTTCATCCCGCATCCGTTCAATAACGGCTGTTTTTGCATATTTCTTATAATACGGTTTGACTTCCTTATTGTGTTCTGTAACCATGCCCAGGAACGTACCGAGATACTCCAGGGTCTCCCTGTACTGATCCTTTGTGCAGTTCAGCCTTCTGGTCTGGTACAGCATGAACTTGAAGGCTTCAAACATCCGGTACCAGAAGATATCCGGTACATCCGTCAGCTTGGCGGCCTGCTCGGCAATGGTCTTGAAGACCAGGATCTGTCCGTTCATGGCCTTGTAGCTGATATCGGTCATTGTGTTGCCGGTCCGGTCAATCAGGTAGTTGGCCAGCGGCTTGTCGGTATAGATCACCTTTTCACTGTTCAGCAGGCTGATATAGAAAAGCAGGTTATCGGTATAGCCGGTCTTCTCTGGGAACGTAATGCCTCTGGCGATATCACGCCGGTACAGTTTGGCATGCGGGCTCGGGTTGACGAAGAACAGATCATCGAATTCATCCGTTCCCCGGTTATAGACCCGATTGCTCTTGAGCAGCGTGAACTGCTTGTTGTAGGAAGGATCATATTCCTTGATGTTGGAGCCTTCCTTCATGATCATCTTGGCCCCGATGGTGATGTCGGCGCCGGATACCTGGGCCAGATTCAGCAGGGTTTCCACCGCTTCGGGCTCCAGTGTGTCGTCCGGATCACAGACAATGAAATACGGTGTATCCATCGCCTTGATGGCCAGCTGCAGCACCGAGCCGTAGCCGCCGTTTTCCTTGTTGAGGCTTCTGATCTTTTCCGGATATCTGGCTGTAAATTCACTGATGATCTGGGCACTGTTGTCCGGTGAGCCGTCATTGACCGCCAGCACGACAAAATCATCACTTGTCTGCTTCAGCAGGGATTCAAAACAAGCCCGGACATACTTCTCAACATTGTAAATCGGTACTACCACCGTCACCTGTGCCATGATCTCACGCTCCTTTGTTTTTCCATCTGCGGTACATCAGATAGGCTTTCAGCTTTTTCGGATCCGCATAGATCCAGTCATTCTTCTGCCGCAGGATCTCATATCTGCACTGCGGGAATTCCGGCCAGTTCTTCCTGATAAAGGCAAAGCAGGCATCAATGAATTCCTCAGTGAGTTTCTTATCATTCACATCCCGGGTTTTCTTGAGACATTCCAGGATATTGACACAGCAGAGATACTTCAGTTCTTCATGATAAGTCTCTGCCAATCCGAGAGTACGGTAATCCTCCAGATTGACCTCTGCCATCTTCAGAATATCATAAACCCGGCGGTTAAATGAACGGGTAATGTTTCCGGGCCGGTCCACCAGATAATCGTACAGAGGCTCATTGACGAAGGCGACCTTGTCCGCCCGTGCCAGCAGCCGGTAGGTCGTGCCCAGGTCTTCATAGAGATATCCCTTCGGATACTCGATGCTGTTGTCCGTAAACAGTGTACGGCGATAGACCTTGTTCCAGGCCGCGTTCATGATCTTTGTCAACAGTTCCGGGGTTTCCTTCAGGGAATACACCTGATCCTGATCAAACGGGTTGGCAATGACTTCCTTGAGGCCGGTCATCATATGGTACTGATACACATCGAACATGACGATGTCCGCCCCGGTCTCGTGCAGTTTCCTGACCGTCTTTTCGAGCATCTGCGGTTCGATGAAATCATCACTGTCAATAAAGCAGAGATACTCTCCCGTTGCCTGTTTCATGCCGGCATTGCGGGCATCGCTGAGGCCGCCGTTGGGCTTGTCGATGACGTGAATCCGCGGATCTTTCCCGGCATAATCATGCAGGATGGCCGGGGAGCCGTCGGTTGCCCCGTCATTGACCAGAATCAGTTCATAATCGGTAAAAGTCTGAGCCAGAATGGAATCGATGCATTTGGCCACATACGCTTCCACGTTGTATACAGGAACAATCACACTGACCTCAGGCATTGGCTTTTCTCCTTCTGATCATGCCCATGACTTTCATGCACAGATCTTCCTTTGAAACATAGAGAACAATGAAATAGACGACCATGCCGGCAAAGATGCTCAGCACCGTTCCGAAAATATTGGCCGGCATGACCCGGACCACTGCCATGACCGCAGCCATCATGATCAGCGCCCCGAGGGCATAAATGACGCAGCTCCGGTCAAAGAAGCGGATATGGGCTTTCCGGTGCACAAAGAACAGCTGCACGCTGGTCACACAGAACTCCGCTATGACACTGCCGACAATGGCGCCATAGGCACCATAACGCGGAATCAGCAGTGAGTTGATGATGAAATTCACCACGGATCCGATCACGACACTGATCGTATACTGCGTATACATGCCGGTCGGCACCAGATACTGGATGCCGGTCACATTGGACATGGATATGAAAATGATGATCGGACTGCCGAAACGGATCAGGTCCGCCACGATCGGGGCATCCGGCAGATACCAGCCGATGAAGTTGCCCGCAATGGCAACCATGCCCAGGCACATCGGGATCGACAGCATCAATGCGATCTTCATCGTTGTCCGGATCAGATTCTTGGCCTTTTCTTCCCCGCCCTCTTCGTTATAGAAAACATTGGTGATGCGCGGCAGAACAACTGCCCCGATGGAAGTGATGAAGTACAGGAACATCTGCACAAAGCCCATCGATGTCTTGTAATAGGAGAGATGTTCTTCGTTGTACAGTGCACCGACCATGGTCCTGTCCAGCATCGTATAGACACTGATCGCAATGGTCGGAATAAACAGCTGGAAGGTCGGCAGGAAGTGGTGCCGGTACGCATCCGCCAGTGATACCTTTTCGAAGGTGATGTACTGCTTCAGCTGGAAGAACATGATGAACTGGCCGAACAGTTCACTGCCCGCATTGATCAGCACGAACTTCCAGAGATCAGCCGGCGTCTTGCACAGCAGGAAGATCAGGCCTGTGCCCAGGCATTTGACCACAATATTGCGGATGCTGGCTTTCTTGAAATCCTCTACGCCATAGAAGAACCAGCTGATATCCAGCATGCTGGCCAGCATCGTAAAGCCGGTCAGCCGGAAGATCATAATGTTGTCCCTGATCGCAAACGAAATGAAAATATAATACGCAGCGGCCGCAATGATCATGTCGGTCATCTGCATATACAGGATTTCAAAGAAAGTCCGGTTCAGTTTTTTCTGATCATTTCTGACCTTGGCAATTTCCCGGTTGCCGTAGGTATTCACCCCGAGGATGCCGAACAGGATAAACCACTGCATGACACTGCCGGCATAATCTGAAATGCCCACGACCGCAGGGGTCAGGTGGGAATAGGTGTAAGGGATGATAACCAGCGGCAGAATGATCTTCACCAGCTGGTACAGAATATTGTAAATGTAGTTACGGACCAGTTTTCTATCCATACGTATTGATTATACAGGAAGAAGGCGGAAACTTACCTGCCGAGAAGTCTTTCCGCCACTTCGATGGCATGCTCGACAATCGCATCCATGTTGAA
>JAFWEA010000320.1 GCA_017543005.1 Solobacterium sp.
CCGTCGAGGCATCCCATGATCTCCAGCCTTCTCAGCAGGGAGGTCGACAGCTGCGTCCGTTTGAGAATGTCTTCCTTGGAGAGAAACTCACCCTGCCGGCGGGCTTCTTCAATGCTGCGGGCAACGTTGGCACCCAGGCCGTCAATGACCGTGAACGGTGGGATGAGGATATGACTGTCGTTTTCATCAACCGTGAAGACCGTGGCCTTGCTGCGGTAGAGATCCACATTGCTGATCCGGTAACCGCGGGCATAGAGTTCCTCGCATACTTCCAGCGTATCGAACAGGGCCCGTTCCTTGTTGGAAACCGGTTCGGAATTGCCGCTGCGATCATTCAGACGGCTCTGGATATTCTGCATGCGGTTCTGGATCGCTTCCAGGCCCTTGGTCATCGTATCGATTTCATACGCATCGCAGCGCAGGGACAGGAACTGGATGTAGAAGTTGTGCGGTTCATGCACCTTGTACCAGGCAATCCGCACGGCCATCATGACATAGGCGACCGCGTGGGCCTTCGGGAACATGTACATGATCTTGGCGCAGGAATTGATATACCAGTCCGGCACGTCATGCTCGCGCATCTCCTGCTCGTAGGCCGGCCACTTGGCACACTGGCCCTTGGCCACCTTCCCTTTTCTGACCTGTTCCATGATGTCAAAGGCATCCTTCGGCGGCAGGTCATGCTTCAGCAGATAGACCATGATATCGTCACGGCAGCCGATGACTTCCTCCAGCGGGTGACCGTTGCGCACCAGGTCCTGGGCATTGCCGCTCCAGACATCGGTGCCGTGGGTCAGGCCGGATATGATGACCAGATCCGAGAAGTTCTTGGGTCTTGTCTCTTCAAGAACGCTGCGGGTGATGCGGGTGCCGAATTCCGGCAGGCCCAGCGCCCCGGTTTCGCGGTGATAGATGCGCGGATCCACATGCAGCGCATCATCGCTGCTGAACAGCGACAGCGCTTCCGGATCATTCAGCGGCACAGTCAGCGGATCGGTGGCCGAAATGTTGGTCAGCAGCCGCATTGCGGTCGGATCAACGTGACCGAGAATATCGAACTTCAGGACATTGTCATGAATGTCATGGAAGTCGTAATGGGTTGTCTTCCATTCGCTGGCCGGATTGTTGGCCGGATACTGCACCGGCGTGAAGTCCTCAGCCACGAAGCGGTCCGGAATGACGATGATGCCGCCGGGATGCTGGCCGGTCGTGCGCTTGACGTTCTGACAGCCGCTGGCCAGGTAATCCTTCATGGCCCTGCGCATGTTCGTGATATTCATCTTTTCGCAGTAGCCGCTGACATAGCCGAAGGCCGTCTTTTCGGCCACGGTGCCGATTGTGCCGGCCCGGAACACATGATCCTCGCCGAAGACTTCCTTGGTGAACGCATGGGCCTTGGCCTGGTATTCATCCGAGAAGTTCAGATCGATATCAGGAACCTTGTCGCCATGGAAGCCCAGGAAGGTTTCAAACGGGATATTGTGACCCTGCCCCTGCATGAGTGTCCCGCAGTGCGGACAGACCTTGTCGGGCAGATCAAAGCCGGACTTGATATCCGGATCCTCGATCCACTCACTGTAGTGACAGTGCGGGCAGACATAGTGCGGGGCCAGCGGGTTGACTTCGGTGATGCCGGCCATGGTAGCCGTAAAGGACGAACCGACCGATCCACGCGAACCGACCACGTAGCCGTCAGCGTTGGATTTCTTGACAAGCAGATGCGAAATGTAATAGTTGACGTAGTAACCGGCACCGATGATGGCATTGAGTTCCCGGTCCAGCCGGTCACTGACCTGCGACGGCAGGACGCCGTTGAATTCATACTGGGCCCGGGCTGTTTCATAGCAGACCTGCTTCAGTTTCTCATCAGAGCCTTCGATATGCGGCGGATAGGTTCCGGCCGGCACCGGTCTGATTTCTTCGAGCTGCGCAAAGATCCGGTGCGGGTTGTCGATGACGATCTCATGCACCAGCTGCGGATCATCCAGCCACTCGAAAGCCTCCAGCATCTCCTGGGTCTTCCAGATATGCTGATCCGGATTCTTTGTCCGCCAGCGCAGTTCATCACTGCGGATATACAGCGGGTGGGTAACACCGCCTACACCCTGGGAAACGATATAAACATCCCGGAACATCTTCTGATCCCTGGAACAGTAATGAGCATCACTGTCCGCGACCACCGGTATGCCGAGTTTCTTCGCCATGCGGATCATCCGCATCAGGATTTCCTTCACCCGCTGTGAGGTCGGGATACTGCCGAGCACAACCAGCGTGCTGTAATGCCCCGGCGGCTGAATTTCGACATAGTCGTACCACTTCATCGCCGCTTCGAGTCTGGCGTCGTCACCGTTGCAGGCCAGTTCAAAGATTTCGTTGTTCTGGCAGGACGTGCCGATCAGCAGGTTGTCCCGGTACTGATCGATGATCCGCCGCGGGATGCGCGGTTCTGCCGGCACTTCGGAATCTTCGCCGCTGCCGGCCTTGCCAGTGACAGCCAGATAATCCGTATTGGACAGCGAAACCATCTTGTACAGGGACTTGAGGCCGTCATGATTCTTGGCCAGCACCGTAACATGGGATTTTCTGACTTTCAGGAAGGCATCATCTGTCTGGATGTTTTCCTGCAGATCCCGGATGGTACGCGCCCCGGCCTTATCCGCATCTTTCAGCAGGCACAGGAAAACGCCGGAAAGCGCTTCGGCATCGTAATCGGCCCGGTGCGCCACTTCCTCGTCATAGGGAATCCGATAGTAGCGGGAGATATTGCCCAGGCGGTAGTATCTTCTGTCCTTGAGGATGGCCCGGGAAAGATCCAGCGTATCGATGACCGTATTGGTCAGCGCCGGCCGGCCGAGACGCCTCAATTCCTCATTCAGGAAGTAATAGTCAAAAGTGGCGTTATGGGCAACCAGCACATCATCGCCGATCCAATCCAGGATCTCGTCGATCGCCTCGGCAATCGGGCGGGCATTGCGGACCATGTCATTGGTGATGTTGGTCTTGTTGGTAATGGCAGCCGGAATCGGCACCGGCGGCTTGATGAACATCTGCTTGCGGTCGATGACCGTCTGATTCTTCATCCTGACCGCGCCGAATTCGATGATGTGATCGTAGTAACAGGAAAGTCCGGTGGTTTCCAGGTCAAAGCAGACATAGCTGGCATCATCGATTTTCTCGTCGATGACATTGCGGACGATGGTCAGGTGCTCATCGACCATGTTCATCTCACAGGCCAGCCCGACCTTGAACGGCCGTTCCTTGTTCTTACTCTTGAGGGATTCGGCCTGATTGAAGGCTTTGACAAAGGCCTGCACATCCGCATGGTCATTGATGACAATGCCCTCATGGCCGAGATTCCAGGCATATTTGACGACGGCAGCCGGTTCGCAGACTCCGTCCATTTCACTCATGTTTGTATGGGCGTGCAGCTCAACCCGCTTTTCTTCCGCCGGGTCGGTATCCTTTTCAGCATCCAGTTTTGTGATTTCTTCGGCTTCGCAGACCAGATCCTTGGCATAGCTGTCATAGCGCACCGAACCGTATACCTGCACCCGGTCGCCGGTATCGACTGCGTCCAGGTCTTCCTTGGTGCAGTTGCGGCCTTCAAAGCGCTTGACGACCAGGGCGTCCGTGCCGTCAAAAACCGACAGGGACTGGATGATCATGCCGGTCTTGCGGACCGCAAAATCATCCTTGGCAAACACTTTGCCGGTAAAGGTAATATTCCGGATTTCCTGCTGGACTTCCCGCAGTTCGACCACCTGATAGTCTTCCAATTTCTGGCGGTGGAATTTGCTGCGGTAGCGCGGCGCCTCCTGCTTCGGCTTATCCGGGGCCATTTTGACCTGGACCGTATCGATCTCCGGGGTCACTTCATCCTTGAATTCTGCGACAAAGCCCAGCTGCGGCATGCCGATGGAGGCGAAGAACCGGCGCAGTTCGGGCAGATAGATCGTCGCCCTTTCCCGCTCTTCTGATGCCGTAAACAGGAAATGTACCTGGTGATCACTGCCGTCATAGGTCATGGTGGCATTCTTCAGCAGGCTGTATTCCGGATGGATTTCGACACAGCAGTCCAGATATTTCTGAATCTCGCCCAGGCTGATGTCATGGCTTTCGGAAGTCACCCGGACAATCGCTTCGGCCTGCAGGGTCTCCTGCAGACAGGCGATGATCTCCCGGTAAGCCTGGCAGGAAATAAACGCCCTGCTCTGCAGATCGACTTCCACCCGGCCGGCCGCGTTGAAAAGCTGCACCCGGTTAACGAGTACATCTTCCAGTTCCGGATAATTCCGGAGCAGCTCCTCCGGAAGAATTTGTTTCAGCGGTAAACTCATGCGGATCATATTGTACCATTGATTCGGTAAAAAACACCTCTTGATTAATTTGATGAAAACCGCTTCCCTTTCCGGAAGCGGTTCTGTGATTATTTGAGGAATGCCTTGAGGATCTTTTTGGCCTGCCGGACCCCGAGGTTGACCATTTCGGTTTCAAGCCGCCGCTGGGCCTTTCTGGCCAGCCGGTCGCTCATGGATGTCTCTTTGGCCTTTCTGGCCGCTTCGGCTTTAGCTTCCTTTTCCGCCAGTCTTGCTTCTTCCTTTGCCTGTTTTTCCAGCTCGATGGCTTCCGCTTCATCCTGCCGGATAATATCGATGTCTTCATAGGCACTCTGCGGATCGACTGTATTGAGATACTTGTCGGTCAGGAAGTCGTTGTCGATGGTTTCCCGGACCAGGGCCGGATCAGCGATGTTCATGCTGGACTTCGGCGGCAGGATCTTCGTCTTTTCAACGATGGTCGGCGCACCGTCAGCCCCGAGCACGGAAACCAGGGCCTGGCCGGTCTTCAGGTTGGAAATCATCTCGGCTGTATCGAATTCTGGATTGGCGCGGAAGGAATCCGCCGCCAGCTTGACCGCCTTGATTTCCGCCGGGGTGTAAGCCCGCAGCGAATGCTGGATGCGGTTGCTCAGCTGGGACAGCACACTGCCGGAAATATCAGCCGGATTCTGGGTGATGAAGAAGATGCCGACGCCCTTGGAACGGATCAGTTTGACAACCTGCTCGATCTTATCCATGAGCTGGCGCGGGGCGTTATTAAACAGCAGATGCGCTTCATCAAAGAAGAAGACGATCTTCGGCTTGTCCAGGTCACCGACTTCCGGCAGGGTATCGTAGAGCTTTTCAAGCATCCACAGCAGGAAGGATGAGTACAGCAGCGGATGCTGGAAAAGTTCCTGGCATTCGATGATGTTCATGATGCCAAGGCCGCTGAAGGTATCCTTCTTGAGCCAGTCGCTGATTTCCAGAGACGGCATGCCGAAGAACTTGTCACCGCCCTGCTCTTCCAGTTCCAGAAGCCGGCGCTGGATGGCGCCGATGCTCTGACGGGTGACATTGCCGTATTTCAGGGTGAATTCCTTGGCATGTTCACCGACATAGGCAGTCATAGCCTGCAGGTCCTTCAGATCGATCAGATCCAGATCCATATCCCGGGCAATCCGGAAAATCATATTCATGACACCCTGCTGGGTATCGGTCAGATCCAGAATGCGGCTGATGAGCAGAGCGCCCATATCCTGCACGCTGGCACGTACCGGAATGCCGTACTGCTGGTAAACGTCAAAGAAATGAACCGGATACCGCCGGACGGTAAAATCGGTGATATTCATCGAGTCAAGGCGTTCCTGGATGCCCGCCTGGGAGCCTTCCACGATCATGCCGCTGAGGTCACCCTTGATATCGGCGATGACGGTCGGCACGCCGAGTTCGCAGAGTGATTCGGCGATGACTTTCAGCGTGACGGTCTTGCCGGTACCGGTTGCGCCGGCGATCAGGCCATGCCGGTTCAGCTTGTCCGGCAGGATGTAGATTTCCTTGTCACCTGCCTTGCCGAGCAGGATCTTGTTGTCTTTGATCATCGCTTCTTACCCCCTAGATCAGTCTGATGCCGCCGTACTGACGTACTTTAAGCCGCAGTGTGCAGTCCTTGCCGAAAGCCTTCTCCATTGTTTTGCGGTAGGCATTCACTTTCTTCAGCGGGACAAAGGCCAGAATGGTTCCGGCAAAACCGCCGCCGTGAACCCGCCAGGCACCGTCGTCCTGCAGCACATAATCACTCAGGGCCAGACCGACTGCCATGGACTGATGCATGACATCCCAGTCGGCATAGATATTCTGCAGATATTCATACGAAGACCGGCCGGATTCTTTTACCAGCTGCAGGAATTCCTGCAGTTCCCCGTGTTTCAGGGCCTTGACCTGTTTCTTGGCCCGCTCGGTTTCATTCATATAGTGGAAACTGCGCAGCCAGGCCCGGTCGCCGCACTGCTGACGGATCAGCGGAGTCGCTTCCAGCAGTTCCTTCATGGTGCACTGGGACAGCAGTTCGTGCCCCATGACCCTGGCAGCTGCCTTCATTTCCTGCGGAATGCCCGCATAGGCATCAGTCAGGTCGGCATGGTTGGCCCGGCAGTCTGTCAGCATCACCGCATAGCCGGCTGCTTCGAAATCATAGTCGGCCTTGGTGATCTTCGGGTTTTCGGCATCCTTGAAGTCAATGCCGATCAGGCCGCCGCAGGCACAGGCCATCTGGTCCATCAGGCCGCTCGGCTTGCCGAAGTAGACATTCTCGGCATACTGGGAAACCATGGCGATGAGCTGGTCCTTGATCCGGCCGTGGTTGTAGAAATGATTGAAGGCCGTGCCGATCATGACCTCAAAAGCCGCACTGCTCGACATGCCGCTGCCCGGCAGAACCCGGCTGTCCGCCACCATGTCAAAGCCGCCGATCTCATAGCCGCGGTTCATCAGCCCGGCAGCCACGCCCCGGAACAGGCTCTCGGAAGTGCCGTAGAGTTCTTTTTTAATTTCCAGGTCGCTGATGTCAACCGGAGCCATCTCATAACCTTCCGCCGCATAGCGGATGATCATGTCATCGTTCTTCTTTGCCACAGCCAGAATATCCAGTGAAATGGCCGCTGCCAGGACACAGCCGCCCTGGTGATCCGTATGATTCCCACCGACTTCCACGCGGCCGCCGCCGGAAAGAACGCAGGCTTCCGTATCACCATACAGGTCTTCGAAGCAGTCAAGCAGTCTGGTCAGACGAGCCAGACCGTCGTTCTTCTCCCCATAGAGTTCCTGCAGCTTTTCCGCAAATGCCTTCTGCCGGGCAAATGTTCTGATTTCCGATATGCGCATTGTCTATTCCTCCCCATATGCGAAGTGATACTCGGTTGTATGTTTCATCGTCTTTCCTGCCTTCAGCAGCGGTACGGCAACGTCGCTGCGGTTCATGGCATCCGGACTGTACTGGGTTTCAAAGCAGACCCCGCTGCGGGCCGCAAATGTCCGGCCCTGTTTGCCATAGCGGTCATTGCCGGCCAGATAGTTGCCGGTATACAGCTGATAGCCCGGCAGATCCGAGCAGACTGTCATCCGCAGGCCGTCACAGGAGCATTTCAGCAATTTTCTCATTCCTTCTCCCGGTACGAAGAACGGGTTGTCATAGCCGTTGGCGTTGCGGATCTGTTCGTTGTCCGCATTGATTCTTTCGCCCAGCGTATGCGGCTTTGTAAAGTCATACGGCGTGCCGCTGACGCTTAACAGCGGACCGCAGGCCAGGCCGGTGTCATCCGTGCCGAGGAATGTATCGGCCGGACTCTCCAGCACATGGCCCAGGACACTGTCACAGGTAAGACCCCCAAGATTGAAGTAAGCATGATTGGTAATATTCACATACGTATCCTGATCGGACACGACTTCGTAATCAAACGCGAACCCGTCAGCCAGCAGCCTGTAGACAACTTTCAGACGCATTTCACCGGGAAAGCCCTGGTCCCCGTCCGGGGAAACCAGTTCAAACTGCAGTGCATCCGCTTTCTCCGTCACCGTAAACAACCGATCCTGATAGCCGTTGAAGCCGCTGTGCAGGCAGTTGGGACCGTTATTGATATCGAGCTGATAAACCCGATCATTCAGGGTAAAGCGGCCGCCGGAAATCCGGTTGCACACCCGGCCGATCACTGCCCCCATGCAGGAGTCCAGCTTCTCATAGGCTTTCACATCGGTATGCCCAAGCAGCACATCCCGCCCGCAGTCCAGGATTTCCAGCGCAACCAGGGTGGCCCCGTAATCGGTAACCGAGAGTCTGATCTGATCATTTCCGATTGTGTACAGACCGGCGCTGCGGCCGTCTGCTGTCATGCCAAAGTCTTTTCTCATTATTTCACCATCTTTTCAAAGGCATTCCTGGCGGCGTTCTGTTCCGCCTGTTTCTTGGAGGAACCGGTGCCCGTGCCGAGCACCAGGTCTTCCACCAGGACATTCATCACAAAGGTTGGCGCATTGGCCGGTCCGGTCTCACTGACCAGCTGGTAATGCACGGTCCTCCGGTTGTCCGCCTGCACGTATTCCTGCAGTTTGGTCTTGTAATCGCGGATGACTTCCACCTGTTCCGGGGCCTGCAGGTACGGAATCATGACTTCATTGAGGATATTGTCCACGGCCGCCATGCCCTGATCCAGATACAAAGCCCCCAGGAAGGCCTCAAACATATCGGCAATGATGGCATCCTTCTCCCGGCCGCCGGTTTTCTCTTCCCCGCTGCCCAGTAACAGGAAATCATTCAGTTTCAACTGCCGCCCGTAGCCGGCCAGGGCCTTCTCGCAGACCAGCTGGGCCCGCAGGGTGGTCATGCGCCCTTCCTTCAGCGGCGGATCCAGCCTGAAGATATGATCGCTGCTCCACAGCTGCAATACCGCATCCCCCATGAATTCCAGCCGTTCATTGTCATGGTGGCGGCGGTGTTCATTCGCATAGGAAGAATGCATGAAAGCCTGACGAATCAGTTCTTCGTTATTCACATAAATATTCCGTTGTTTCAGCCAGTTGATGATATTCATTTCGTTTCCCTCAGTCTACAAACTGCGCATTGTCCGCATTGGCCGCCTCCACCAGCTGCAGGATCCGCTGATACTGCGGCAGATCTGCATGCTGCAGGATGGTTTCCGCATCCTTGCGGGCCTGATTGATGATCTTCTGATCTTCAATAATATTGCCCAATACAAAATCCGGCAGGCCGCTCTGCTTTGTTCCAAGTATATCACCCGGGCCGCGCAGCCGTAAATCTTCATAGGAGATCGCAAAGCCGTCCGATGTGCTCACCAGGACATTCAGCCGTTCCATGGTCTTCTCATCGGTGCTGCCGGTCAGCAGCCAGCAGTAACCCTGCTCGCGGCCGCGCTGGACCCGGCCCCGCAGCTGGTGAATCTGCGCCAGTCCAAATCGGTCCGCATCATAGATGATCATGCCGGTGGCGTTGACGACATTGACGCCGACTTCCACCACGGTTGTCGAGACCAGGATCTGCATGCGGTTTTCCAGGAACTGCCGCATGACTTCCTGCTTTTCCTCACTGCTCATGCGCCCGTGCAGGATGCCGACTTTATACTGTCCGGCATAATACTTCTGCAAGGCCGCAGCCACGTCGTGCACGTTGCGGGCATCGTATTCCTCGCTGTCCTCCACGGCGGCACAGATCACGTAAAGCTGCCGGCCGCTGGCCAGAAGGCCGTTGACATCGTTCAGGATGCTGCGGAA
>JAFWEA010000321.1 GCA_017543005.1 Solobacterium sp.
AGGCAGCGGAAGGAACGAAAGCGTCGGCAGACTTCATATATTGGGAAGACGTGTTTTCACATTATCTGCCGGAAGGAACAGCAGAGCAGAAAGGCGTCTGGTCAGCATCCGACGGCACAGGATATATGCGGCTGGTCGCCGGATACGGCCTGATGGGCGCGGACTATATACGCAGGCGCTATTATCTGTGCCTTGATCATACCGAACAGGATCTGATCCTGCATAATCACGCCATGGTCACAGCGTTTTTCCGCTGGGCCATGCAGAATGACATGATATTTCTGCATAGTGCTGCAGTTGGGGCAGCCGGAAACGGAATCCTGATCGGCGGCCGGGGCGGCCGGGGCAAATCGACACTGGCAGTGTCCTGTCTGTTTGCCGGGATGGATTTTGTATCAGATGATTATGTGCTCCTGAGCAGGACCGGACCACTTCGGGCCATGCCGCTATACCGTACGGTTGGTCTCAATCAGGATATGGCAAAGATTCTGCAGCCGGACCTCCCGGTTTTATATACGGACCCGCTGCGGAACGGGAAGATGATTCTGGATGCTTCGGCATATCCCTTTACAGAGTCGCTTGAGATCCGCGCAATTTTACTGCCGGAACAGGCATCGGTTCGGGCGCAGACTGCGTCAAAGGGAGAAACTGCCCCCCGATTTGAGTTGATCCACCCGGGCCAGGCACTCACGCAGATCGTATATTCTTCACTTTCGCAGCTTGATGTACTGCGGGAGACTGATATTGTGAAAGAGATGACAGGACGGCTTCTCGGCCTGCCTGTTTATAAGATGTATCTCAGCCGGGATCCTGCCAGAAACGCAGAATCTCTGAAAGAATTCCTTACAGGACTATGATGCGGAAAAAAGCGGAAAAGGAGAATTGCAATGAAGATCAATGAAGAGAAAATGTTTTATGACATCGCGGACGGCCAGGCTATCGTGATCAATTATCTGACCGGTATGTATTATGGCATGAGTTCACTCGGTTCAGCTGTCCTGGACCTGATTCTCAAGGGAGTATCTCCGGCAAGAATCGCAGATGAAATCCGGAAGAAGGATAGATGTCCTGAAGAGATCGGTGAGAAGATCGATGCTTTTATCAAGACCCTTCTTGAGGAAGAAATTCTGATCGGAAGTCCGGATGATGAGGGCACAGGAGAGCCGGCAGTGATTGGAGATGAAGCATATGCTGACGGCTTCGATTTAACGGTGGACGCATATGCGGAAGCGCAGGATCTCATTCTGGCTGATCCGGTTCATGAAGTAGATGTTTCCATGGGCTGGCCGGTCATGAAGGAAGAATGAAGGAAATGATGCCCCGCGTTTCGGTGCTCGTACCAGTCTATAACCGGGCGGAATATCTTCTGGCCGCGGTGCAGACCCTCTGCGCCCAGACCTGGCCGGATCTGGAAGTGATTCTTGCGGATGACGGGTCAGATGACGAGACACCGACGATCATTGAGGCTGTTGCTGAAGGCAGAATCCTGCTGCCTGAGCGGGAAAGAAGGCAGGGCACATTTACGATCCGAAGTGTCCGGCAGAAACATCAGGGTGTTTCAGCGGCCAGGAATCTTGCCCTTTCGGCCGCAAGCGGATCTTTTATCGCTTTTCTTGATTCGGACGACCTCTGGATGCCTGAGAAAGCGGAAAAGCAGGTGCGTTATCTCCTGAATAACCCGTCCTGCAATATTGTCTTCTGCGGATATGAAAACTTTATTGATGCCGGGGCAGAAGAAATCAGTGAGGAACAGCGACAGCTTCTTTCGGAAGTAATTCCGGATTATATGGCTTCCGCTATGGTCCGCAGAGAAGTGTTTGACAGGATCGGATCGTTTTCTGTAAAACTGCGCCGCGGGGAAGATTCGGAATGGGTAATGCGTGCAAAGCTGCTGGGAGAGAACAAAGGGGATATGATTCCGGAAGTGCTGTATAAACGGCGGATCCATGCCGGGAATATCACTCTTACGAGGACAGAAGACGACAAGTTCTTTGAGATGGCATGCATTGCGGAAATGATTCGGAATGTGAATATGATCAGGAGGAAAAATGGCAAGGATAGCAGTTCTGATACCGGTTTATAACGCTGCGCGCTTTCTCCCGCAGACGCTGGAATGCTTAAGAAAGCAGACGTACCGGGATTTTTCGATTACAGCCGCTGATGACGGCTCAACGGACGGATCCCTTGAGATCCTTCGTTCTTATCCGGAGGTGAAGGTTCTTGCGCTTCCGCATGGCGGCGTCGCGAAAGCCAGAAATGCTCTTCTTGAGGCTTCGTCGGGAGAATATGTGGCCTTCCTGGATGCAGATGATTTATGGGATTCCGACAGACTTGAAAAACAAGTTGCTTTTCTGGATGAACATCCGGAGTATGAGCTTGTTATGAGCGGATTTCAGACCTTTCTGGACGCGGAGGTTACTGATCTCAGTGAGAGTCAGAAGGAGATACTCCATGCGCCTTTCCGGTATGCTCTGGAAGCAGCGCTGATCCGTCGGTCCCTCTTTGCGAGGATTGGAAATATAAACGAATCATTGGATATCGGTGAGGATTTTGACTGGCTGATCAGGGCATCAACAGAAGGCGTTGATATCAACATTTCGATTCCGGAAACAAAGACGTATTATCGGATTCACAATACTAACACAATGCTGACCGCACCGAACAGCCGGGAGAAACGATATCGCATGATCGCTGCGGCTGCCCGGGCAGGGCGGCAGCTGTCCCGCAGAGGATCCGGAAAGGACGGTAAACAATGATTCTGAGTATAGTCATACCGGTGTGGAACGGGGAAAAATATATTGCGGAAGCGATCAGGTCTGCCCTTTCCCTGAAGCTCCCTGGGGATATTAAGGAACTGGAGATCCTTGTTGTTGATGATGGGTCTGAAGATGCTTCTGCGCAGATCGCCGGATCTTTTCCGGAGGTTAAGGTGCTTCGTTATTCTCATCGAAATACTGCGGCAGCACGGAATGCGGGAATCCGGGTATCCAGGGGAGATTTTCTATTTTTCCTCGACGCGGATGATATTCTGGAAGAAGACGCAGCCATGAACCTTTTGAAACCGTTTCTGGCGGATCCTTCCGTTATGGTGACTATTGGTCTTACAGAAGATTTTATCTCTCCGGAGCTCGCCCCGGACGAGAAGCAAAAGCTTCTGCCCCGGACGGAACCGTATGAAGGATGTATTGCAGGATGTGTCATGACAAGGCGTCAGGTCCTTCTTGAAAACGGTGCTGGCCTTTTTGATGAAACGCTGACGAGCGGAGAGGGGGTTGACTGGCTTCTGAAGTTGAGACAGAGCGGAAATGAGATCAGGAAGGTTCCTGCGACAACAAGCCGGCGGCGGCTGCATCTTACGAATACGGGCCGGCGTGCAGCGGGAGAAGAAATGAAAAACTATGCGGCAATTCTGCGGAAAATGCGGAGGATCAAGAAGGATGGGGAGAAATAAAAAGGATCGCTCTGTGCAGCGCTGGATCCTTCGTTCTGTCCGTCCCGACTGGTACGGGCTGAGTCTGCTTGCTTTCCTCCGGGCTGTCCAGGCCGTGCTGTTGACCCTGATCTCCCTGTCCCTGCGTGGACTGGTGGACGCTGCCGTGGCGCAGGAGCAGGCAGGATTTGAACGCAGCTTCCTTCTCCTTGCACTGTTGATCGCCGGGGAAGTGGCTGCCTATTTCGCCGGGCGTTATGTCAATGGAATATTTGCGGCCAGAATGGAGATCCGCCTGCGGAAGGCATCATTTCAAACTCTGATGCAGCGCTCCTATGCGCAGATTGCCAAAGTGCATTCCGGGGAATGGGCGGGACGGATCATCACCGGCTGCCGGATTGTCTCCCAGAGTCTTATTCAGCTGATTCCGGCTTTTATCGGCGTAGTTGTACAGTTGGCAGCGGCGATGTTTGCCATGCATGTTATCCTGCCGCAGAGCACCCCTGTCATTGTGATTGCCCTCATTCTGATGGCTTTGTGCGCGGCCGCACTCAGGAACCGCCTTGTATACTGCCACAAGGAGATCGTCCGCCATGATTCAAGGGCAGCTGGTCTTTTGCAGGAACAAATCGCGAATACTGCCGTGATCCGGTCTTTTTCCGGGGAAGCACAGTCTGTCCGGTATATGGGCAAGGCTTTTGATGACGTCCTGGCCGCCAGGAAGGATTGGACAAAAATCATGGCTGTTTCGACCGGAGGAATTCATCTGGCCTCGCAGGGAGCCTATCTTATTGGGGCTGCGGCATGCTGCTTCCTTTTGTTTCGCGGCACGATGACAGCAGGCACGATGACAGCAATGATCAGCCTGGTCCAGCAGATTGCCGCCCCTTTGTCGGGGGCGTTCAGCGTAGTGCCGAATTACTACGCGATGGTCGGGAGCGCCGAGCAGCTGAAGGAAATCGAAAATCTGCCGGCAGACCGTGAGATGGAGACTCTTTCAGATGCGCAGATCCGGGAAATCTATGAAAAGGAGCTTTCTGCTTTTGGCCTGCAATCTGTGACGTTCTCTTATGAAGGTGGAAAACCAGTGATTCAGGATTTGTCTCTGATGATCCGGAAAGGCGAGTTTGCCGCGCTGACTGGCGGCTCCGGAAGCGGAAAGACAACGATTTTGAAACTGCTCATGTGCCTGTACGCGCCGGATGAAGGTCACCGGGTGATCTGTTTCCGCAATGGCGAAGAAGCCGTTCTGGATGCTTCCTTCCGCAGGCTGTTCGCCTATATTCCACAGGAGAACGGGCTCCTGAGCGGAACGATCCGGGAAGGATTGCAGCTTGGATGTGACAGGGATATTCCTGACGAAGAGATCTGGGAAGCACTTAAGTGTGCGTGTGCCGATTCTTTTGTCCGGGCTGCAGACGGCGGAATTGATGCATCTTTGGGAGAACGTGGATCCGGTTTTTCAGAAGGGCAGATGCAGCGTCTCGCGGTAGCCAGAGCGCTTCTTTCCGGCAGGCCGGTCCTGCTGCTCGATGAAGCGACCAGCGCTTTGGATGAAGAAACTGAACAAAAGCTGCTCGATAATCTCAAAGGACTTCCGGGACGGACAGTGATTGCCGTTACGCACCGGCCTTATGCGGCCCGGATTGCTGATGTTCGGATCAGTCTGGATGGTAAGACTGTTTAACTGAATGAAATGAGGCTGTGGAAAATGCCACAGCTTTTTTCGTATTTCCGGCAAAAAAAACCGGGAAAAATGCAGAACGTGATTATCTATAGTAGGGAACCTCTATATAACCAGAATAGATAGCAGGATGCTAGGAAAAGACAAACGGCAGTATGAAACTAGATGCTGCGGTAATCCTCATAAAAGGAACAGGCTGATCTTCCCGACGGTCAAAGCCCTGGCAGGCAGGAACTTGAAAAAATCGGCACCGTGCTTAAACAGAAGTTTACTTCCGGTCTTTCTGACAGCGAAAGAGAAGAACTAATCAGACTGCTGAAAAACTGCTGGGTATCGATATCCAGGGCAAGGGAAAACCCGTCGGCAGTGCTGATGGACAGAGCCGGCCGCGGAATATAGATCACTGAATAAAACAAGGGAGTACTATAACATGACAGATATCAAACGCCTTGGCCTAGGCTGCATGGGCAAGAATATGGCCAATAAGGAAAGATCGATTGAAACCGTCCGCTACATCCTGGACCACGGGGTCACGATGCTGAACACTGGTGAATTCTACGGCGGCGGAGAGAGTGAAATGGTGCTTAGCGAATGCCGCGGCAATAAAATCCGGGTCAGGGGCATTGTTTCCTTTGCCAGCATCGATATACACGGTCTGCCGGCTGTCCAGCTTTCTGATACTGCGGACGGGAAAAACATGGTCTTCTGCGTATTCAATGAGGCAGGTATCCTGGATCAGGTGAAAGCAGGGGATAGCGTCACCATGGAAGGAAATTATCTCGTCTATAACGATGAATTCGGGATTGTCCTGAAAAATTGCAGCTATTGCCGCCCTGACAAAAATGAAAAATAGGATAGACAGGGAATAAAACCCTGTCTTTTCTGTCCTGCGGCCGCAAAGACCGGAATGGTTAAATCAACTGCAGTTATGACAGGGTCAGATGACCCCGGTCTTTTATGTTATGCTTGAGGCGTAAGGAAGGATACGAAAATGAACGTGCAGTATACAAATCGGATCCCCACGCCGGAACAGTACAATGACCTCAGAGTCCGGTCCGGCATGGGCGGCATCAAGCATGACCGGGACCGGGTGATAAGGGCCCTGGCTGGGTCTGCCTTTATCTGCTCGGTCTGGCAGGATGACCTGCTGATCGGGTTCGGCCGGGTCATCGATGACGGCGGCCTGTGCTTCAGCGTCAATGACATCATGGTCGACCGGCAGTACCAGCGGCAGGGCATAGCGGACCGGATCATGACGGAAATCGACGGCTATCTGGACGCCAACGCGGATGAGGACTGCTTTGTAACGCTGATTGCCCGCATCCCGGCAGACCACATCTACCTGCGCCATAAGTTTGAGTATATCGATCCGGCCAGACGGTACGGCATGATCCGCCACCAGGATGACCGGGAACCGCTGCCGTACTCACCGAAGTAACGCAGGGTTTGACCGGTATCTGATAATATTGCTGAAATGAAAGGAAACCGTTATGAGAAAACTGTTTGATTCGGCCGGCGCCTGGATGTCTGCGAGTGACTGGAAGGACCTTGCCATGCTCAAGATCTGCGTTGCCTCCCTGGGCATTGTCCTTGGCACATCGCTTCCGGAAAAGCACAGGAAGAAGGCCGCAGTCCTGTCCGGGCTTGTCTTTGCGGCTACGTATGCACCGCTGATGATCAATTACTTTGAAGTGCTGAGATCCATGCCGGAGGAAAACGTGGAATGAAGCGGGCCGTCTATTTCTTCTGCATTGATGAGGCTGCCGACCCGGCCGGCGCGAATATCCTGAAAGCCGCCGAAAAAATGTACCCGCTGACTGACAGCGGCATGGTCTTCGAAGGCCATCCCGTACGGCAGTATACCGACCCGGCGGGAAATGTGTATCTGTTTGCGGAAACCGACGTCGTGCTGAGCCATGACTGGCCGAAGCAGCTGCCGGCGGTCAACGAACTGTTTTCCGACTGCAGTTTTGCCGGGGTGGTGAACTGGCATGCCGGGGCCAAGGCACCGGAGAAGATCCTGACCGTCCACAGCATCGGCGATGTGCCCTCCGGCTGGTTCTGCCCGTCTGACCCCGGGCTGTACCGGAACATGCTCAGGGCGCTGCACAAGGCCATCGGGAAATATGACCTGGAAGGCTGGACGGCCTGTACGGAAGCCACGCACTGGTCCGGCATGCTGTATGACAATGACCCGTCCACGCTGGCCGCCTGTCCGGTGCCGCAGTATGACATCGAGATCGGCAGCTCACCGGTGTCCTGGACGGATCCGGAAGCCGCCAGAGCCGTCGCTGATGCCCTGGTGCATGTCTTTGATGATGACACCCGGCCGAAGGTTGTGCTGGCCTGCGGCGGGGTGCACTTTGAAAGCGCGTTCTCCAACTGCGGCCTGCAGGATGAATATCCCGTCATGTGCGCCCATATCCTGCCCAACCAGTGGATGGTGTCCGGGCAGTATACCGGGGAGGATGGCCTGGCCAGACTGAAAGCGGCCGCGGCGGCGATCCCGGGCGGCATTGACGCCATCAGCTTCCACGATAACCTGGCAGCCCCGTACAAGGATGTCTGCCGGCAGCTGGCGGCGGAACTGGGCATCCCCATCTTCAAGCACCGCACCCTGCGCGATCCGGCAAAGATCCGGGCCGCCATGGAGCAGAAATAACAAAACCGGTCCGCGGACCGGTTTGATTATTTTACGGCTGCCGCAACGGCGGCCGTGATGCCTTTTACGGTATCTTCCAGGCTCATGCTGGGCACGCCCGGCTTGTCCACCGTCTGCTCCGGCAGGAAGGGGATATGGATGAACCCGCTCTTCAGGCCGGGGAACTCATGCTCGGCCAGGTAACGCACCCCGTAGAGCACATGGTTGCAGATGAAGGTGCCGGCGGTATTGGACAGTGAGGCCGGGACCCCGGCGGCCCGGATGGCTTCGACCATGGGTTTGACCGGCAGTGACGCAAAGTACGCGTCCGGCCCGTCCGCGAAGACCGGTTCATCATGGGGCTGGTTGCCCTCGTTGTCGGGGATGCGGCAGTCCGTGACATTGATGCCGACCCGCTCCACGGTGATCTCGCTGCGCCCGCCAGCCTGGCCGACGGAGATGACAATATCCGGCTGAACCGCCGCGATCTTCTCCCGGATCACCGCGATGGATTTCCCGCAGACAGTGGGCACTTCCAGTTTGATGATATCCGCGCCGGCAATGGTGTCCGGCAGCCGCTTGACGGCTTCAATGGCCGGATTGACCGGTTCGCCGCCGAAGGGATCAAAGCCTGTGACAAGTACTTTCATTCTGTTCCTCCGTTTTTCTTCATGACAGCCAGGATGTTTTCCCGGCATACCCTGGCGGCGGTTTCCGGCTTCAGTCTGTCCAGCAGGACATAGTACTTGAAGATTTCCTTTTCGTAGCCCTGCCAGTGGCCGACCTTGTCACTGCCCAGGATAAACCGGTCCGGGTGCTTTTCGATCAGCTTCACCCAGTCCTCCATGGTATTGTGGTCGGCGTAGCGGTCCGGGAAGTTGTCCAGGAAATAGTAATCATATACAAGCCAGGAGATATCCACCCACAGGTTCTTGTTTTTCTTCAGCATTTCATCGACGATCTTCGTCAGGTTCTGGATTTCCACCCGGCGGGAGATGCCCATATGGCCCCAGATGATCCTGCATTTCCGGTTATGGGCCAGGGCTTCCTTCAGTTCATCCAGATACAGCACTTCCTCATTGTTCTGGGCGGTGATGTTGTGGTGGATCAGCACCGGCAGGTCATATTCCGCGGCCACATCGAAGATTTCCAGGAAGGCCGGATGGTTCACGTGCGGGGCTTCGCCATAGGTCAGGGCGGTCAGGTCATCGTGCCGGCTCATGATCTCGCCGATGCCGCACCAGAAATCCGGATACAGCTCCAGCAGCCGGCGCAGATGCGCGGCCGAAAGCCGGTCGTTGCCGTTGAAGCCGCAGCAGAACGGATAGAACCGGTCCCGGATCTTCTTCGGCTGTTTCTTCAGGGTCTCGGCCAGGATATAGTCCGTGCCGGAATAGTAATAGCACCGGCTGTCATTGCTCAGGTAATAGGTCGGGGCCTTGGGCATGGTGCTGTCCCACTGCTTGGCAATGGGCATGCCGAAGACCACGGCCTTGGAGACCCCGGCCTTGTCCATTGCCCTGCTTAAAGCCTTGAAGCCGTCGGTTTCCTGCAGGAAATCAACGAAGTGGATATGATTGTCGATGATGTCATAGCGGATCTCGGGATCCGTCTTTTTCTGTGTTTTTTTCATGATTTTTATGCTCCGGCGGTTAAATAAAGTATACGCAAAAGCGTACAGCCGGGCAAATCAAGATACAATACAGATAGATAAGGAGTCACGATTATGAAAGCATTGATTATCGGCGGTACCGGGACGATCAGCACCGCGGTGGTAAGGCGCCTGGTGCAGGAGCTGGACTGGGAAGTCTATGTGCTCAACCGGGGCACGAAGAATCACCTTCTGCCGAAAGGGGTAAAGCCGCTGACGGCAGATATCAATGACGAGGCGGCAGTGAAAAACGTGCTGGGGGATCTGCATTTTGACGCGGTCTGCCAGTTCATTGCCTATACCGCAGCGGATGTCGAACGGGATGTCAGGCTGTTTGCCGGGCGCACGGAACAGTATCTGTTCATCAGCTCGGCCAGTGCCTACCACAAGCCGGCCCGGTCTTACATCATCACGGAAGGAACCACGCTGGCCAATCCGTACTGGCAGTACAGCCGGGACAAGATTGCCTGTGAGGAATACCTGATGAAACAGTACCGGGAAACCGGCTTCCCCGTCACGATCGTGCGGCCCAGCCATACCTATGACGAAAAGAAGATCCCGCTTGGCCTGCATGGGCATAACGGTTCCTGGCAGGTAATCAAACGCATCATGGAAGATAAGCCGGTCATCATCCAGGGGGACGGGACGTCGCTGTGGACGCTGACGTTCAACACGGATTTCGCCATTGGCTTTACCGGCCTCATGGGCAATCCGCATGCGCTCGGGGAGGCATTCCACATCACCGGGGATGAGGCCCTGACCTGGAACCAGATCTACGAGACCATTGCCGCGGCGCTCGGCAAAAAGCTGCAGGCAGTGCATGTGTCCTCGGACTTCCTGTGCGCGGCCGGGGCAAAGTACGGCTATGACTTCACCGGCACTTTGACCGGCGACAAGTCCTCCTCGGCTGTCTTTGACAATACGAAGCTGAAACGGGCCGTGCCGGACATGAAGACCACGGTGCGCTTTGACCAGGGGGTGCGTCTGGCCCTGCAGTATATCCTGGCCCATCCGGAGGAATGCCAGAAGGATGATCCGGAATTCGATGCCTGGTGCGACCGGATTATTAAAGTACGGAACGACGCTGTCGAAAACGTTTAAGTTATCGCGGAAGATATGGTATTTTATAGGCGTAACTAACAGAAAAGGAAACCAGACATATGAAAAAACTGCTTAGAAAAACAGGTATTGCAGCGTTTGTGATGTTCCTGGTGGCCGGGCTGGTCATGCCGGTCAGAGCCGAAGAAGGAAAGGACTTTGACACATTCCTGGAGGACGAATGGCGGGAGATGATGGAATCCTCCTACATCGACATGCATTTCGCCGTCAAGGATCCCGAAGCCATGGGCCTGGAAAAGCCCGAAGTCACCTTCGGCGATGTCACCTATGAGCTTTATTACGAGGCTGCCGACGATGCCAGAGCGAGTCTGGACGCCCTGCATGCCTATGACTATGAGAGTCTCAATGACACCCAGCAGCACGATTACCTGGTCTATGAAAGATATCTGGAAGACACGATCGCGCTCAACAGCATGCCGGACTTCGATGAACTGTTCAACCCGTACAGCGGTGACCTGGACAATATCATCACGATCATGA
>JAFWEA010000322.1 GCA_017543005.1 Solobacterium sp.
CACCGCGGCCAGGGCGGCAAGCAGCTGCGCAGCCGCAAGGATCCGGCTGACTTCGGGGCGGAAAAACGGACCATCACCGTCGACGGCCTGAAGCGTCTCTGGTATGAATATGTGCCGGCAAGCTGTACACCGGATCAGAAGTGGCCGGTGGTGCTGGTCATGCATGGCCGGGGCGGCAGTGCGGAGACATTCTTCGATCTTTCCGGCATGTCGGCAGTAGCGGATGACCGGAAGTTTATTGCTGTCTTCCCGGAAGCCGGTGTATACCGGCAGAAACCGGGCGGACTGGGAAATATTTCTCTCTGGTGCGGTACCTGCGATGACCAGCCGGTGGATGATGTGAAATTCATCCGGGCCCTGCTTGCCGATCTGGAACAGCGCCTGCCGGCGGACCGGACCAGAATCTATGCCTGCGGGCAGAGCAGCGGCGGGATGATGAGTGATGTCCTGGGGCATACGGCCGGGGAACTGTTTGCGGCGGTGGCGTCCTGGTCGGCGCTGCGGGCGGAAAGCATTCTGAAGCGCACATTCCCGGAAAGTGAATGCGGGGCACCGCTGATGTGGATCTTCGGGGATCACGACCCGATCTGTTCCCGTCCGGAAGCCGATCCGGTCCTGCCGTTCGGCATCCAGCCGGAGATGCGGCAGAGTGTCATGGAAAAACTGAATCACTTCGGTCTGGAGGCCGAAAAGCCGTACTGCTGGCAGACTTACCCGATTGACTGGTGCGCCTTTACCGGGGCGGACCGGGTGCCGCTGACCATGCTGGGGCGGGTGAATGATATGGGCCATGCGAATTATCCGGAACTGAGCCGGATCAGTTATGACCAGTTCCTGAGCAGATTCAGCCGAGATCCGGACGGTACGCTGCGGTATTGCGGCCGGCCCCTGGCAGTACGTTGAACGAAACAATGCCGCGATATTCTGGACATGTCCCGGATCGAATCCGGCCGGATGGTCCTGCACAGCGAGGAGTTCTCGTTTGCCAAGGCCCTCGAACAGGTCAACACGATCATCAGCGGCCAGTGCCGGGACAAGGGTCTGCATTATGAATGTCGGGTGCTCGGGCATGTGGCAGAATACTATATCGGCGATGAGATGAAGCTGCGCCAGGTCATGATCAATATTCTGGGCAATGCCGTCAAGTTTACCCCGGCCGGCGGGAAGATTCTCTTCACGATTGAAGAACTGAACCGGTTTGACAACAAAGCGACCCTGCGCTTCGTCTTCAGTAACACCGGCATCGGCATGAGTCCGGAATATCTGCCGCATCTCTTTGATTCCTTCTCGCAGGAGGACTCCTCCTCTACCAGCCGCTATGGCAGCACAGGGCTTGGCATGCCGATCACCAGGAGCATTGTCGAGATGATGAACGGCAATATCGAAGTGGCCAGTGAAAAGGGCACCGGCTCCGTATTTACGGTCACGGTCACCCTGGGTGAGTCCAGCCGTCAGGATACGGGTTACGAAGACAAGATGGTGCTTGAGCCACACCATATGCGGGTGCTGGTCATCGATGATGACCCGGTTGCCTGTGAACATGCGAGGATCGTTCTCGGCCAGGTCGGCATTGAATGTGAGATCGCGCAGTCCGGGGCCGCCGGGGTGGAGATGGTGCGCATGCACCATGCCCGCCGGGAGGCGTTCACCCTGATCCTGGTTGACTGGAAGATGCCGGAAATGGACGGGGTGGAAACGGTCCGCCGGATCCGGGAGATTGCCGGCCATGAATCGACCATTATCTTCCTGACTTCATATAACTGGGACGAAATCAGTGAAGAAGCGAAGAAGGCCGGGGTGGACAGCTTTGTGTCTAAGCCGCTGTTTGCCGGTACGGTCATGGATGAATTCAAGGAAGCGTTCCGGATCAAGAACCAGAGCCAGGCGGAGCAGCTGGCTGACCTGAAGGGCCGGCATATACTGCTGGCGGAAGATGTGGCCATCAACGCGGAAATCATGGTCATGATTCTCGGCGTCCGGGAAATCGATGTGGATCTGGCGGAAAACGGGCGTATTGCCGTGGACAAGTTCGCGGAAAGCCCGGTCGGGTATTATGACGCGGTGCTGATGGACATGCGCATGCCGGAGATGGATGGTCTGGAAGCGACCCGCACCATCCGCGCCCTGCCCCGGGAAGATGCCGGCAGCGTACCGATTATCGCCCTGACGGCCAACGCGTTTGATGAAGATGTCCAGAGAAGCATGCAGGCAGGTCTGAATGCCCACCTGAGCAAGCCGATCAACGCGGATGTACTTTATGAAACCCTGGAGAACCTGATCCGCCAGTAAATACGAAAGGGACGGAAAGGATAGAAAGCCAGATCCGGGAAACGGATCTGGCTTTTCACGCTGTTCCTGAAGGCCGGTCAGAGGCCGTAGACGATGAGCCCGCAGGCCGCGGCCAGGCAGATCAGCCGGATCGGGGTGATGACGCTCTTGCGGAAGTGTCCTGCCCCGAAGTAGATGCCGCCCAGCAGCAGGGTCAGCAGCAGCGGCTGCGTCTGCGGCTTGCCGGCCTGCAGGATGATGCCGCTGCGGCAGATCATATACATGCCGGTGGCGAGGATAATGCCGATCATTGCCGGTTTCAGGCCGCGCAGCACAGCCTGGAAATACGGATTTTTCAGGACTGTTTTGAGCAGGGCGGTCACCAGCAGGATGATGAGGAAGGAGGGCAGCACGACTGCGGCTGTGGCAATGAGCGACCCGGCCAGGCCTGCCTGGGAACTGCCGACATAGGTGGCCAGGTTTACCATGATCGGGCCCGGGGTGCTTTCGCTGACGGCAATCATGTAGGTCAGCATTTCATCGCTGAGCCAGCCATAGGACAGGACGATGTCACGGATCAGCGGGATGGCCGCATAGGCACCGCCGAAGGCAAAGCATCCGACTTTCAGAAAACCGATGAACAATTCCCAGAGAATCATTTCGCTTCCCCTCCTGCCATGGCCGGCTTTTTCAGCAGGAACACCAGCAGGCTGATCAGGCCGCCCGTCAGCATCAGTACGATCGAAGAAATATGCAGGGACAGGAAGTCAATCGCCAGCATGCCCAGGGCCGCCCCGGCCATGATCGCTTTCGGCAGCGGTTTCTTCGGCATCTTCTTGATCATCTTCAGGGCCGCGTCGAGAATCAGGATGCCGACCGCAATTTTGATGCCCCGGAAAGCGTGGGCAATCCAGGTGATGGCCAGGAAATCATCCAGAAAGCGGGAGATGGCAAAGACAATGCAGAAACTGGGCAGCACGATGCCCAATGTGGCTGCCAGCGCCCCGGCAAAGCCTTTCTGCCGGAAGCCGACAAAGGTTGCGCAGTTGATGGCAATCGGACCCGGGGTGGACTCGGCGATGACTGTGATATCCATCATTTCATCGTGGCTGATCCAGTGTTTCTGTTCCACGCAGGCATGTTCAATCAGGGAGATCATGGCATAGCCGCCCCCGAATGTGAACAGGCCGATTTTGGTAAATGTCAGAAACAGATCCGAGAGCAGAGTCATTCCGTCACCTCCTGCCGGTATCCGCACTGGCATTTCTGCGGGTCACGGTCAAGCGTCCGGGCCTGTTCCTGCAGGCAGGCAAAGGCCCGGCACACCTCGTCCAGTGTGTCCTGTTTCGGCAGATAGTGAATATGATGACCATAGCGTTCGCCATAGACCAGATCCGCTTCCCGCAGCACTTTCATATGCTGGGAAACAGCGGACTCCGTCAGGTTCAGCTTCCGGGCCAGGGACCGGACACAGTGTTTCCGGGTGAAAAGCTGCCGGTAGATCAGAAACCGGGTCGGTTCCCCGAGCGCTTTCAGTAACAGGGAAAGTTCCATATCACACCTCTTTGATTAAGCGATGACTTAATTGTATCCCTGCCCACTGAAGAAGACAATGAAAAAAACCCGACACAGCAGGATGCTGTCCGGGTTCTCTGATCGGATTTACCTGCCGGCCGGATTGCGGTGTTCGCACGGTACGGCGACCATGCACTTGCCGCAGCCTCCGCCGCCGTAGTTCTCCCGCAGGTAGCCGCCCCAGTCACGGCACTTTTTGGTGTTACGCAGATACTCGAAACTGATCGCTTCGGCCGGACAGCGCTGAATGCAGAGCCCGCAGTGAATGCAGTTCTCATACAGATCGGTATAGGTGCGCTCGGTGGCCGGCAGGTCTGCGTCGGTGATCAGGGTGGTGATGGCGCCGCAGCAGCCCTTTTCGGTGATCAGGTGCCGGTGGATGCCGAAGGTACCCAGGCCGGCAATGTATGCTGCATGCCGGGTGGACCAGGTGGGGGTAAAGTGCAGTCCTTCCTCATCCCCGATCATGACCGGGACACTGGCAGACACAAAGCGCGGATCCCCGATCGGACTGTTGACGGCCATGCCGGCGGCCTCGAGTTCCTTCAGCAGGGCCATGTTCATCTCCTTGGACAGGGCACTGCCGGCCGGATAGCCGTACTTCCAGGCTTCGTTGATATATTCCGTGGAAGCGGCAGCCCGGGAGCGGATCTCTTCGGAATACGGGAAGAAGAACACCAGCACACTTTTTGCCGAAGGCAGCCATTCCTGCGGGGCCAGCCAGTTCGGGCCGATGACCTCCGGCTTTTTCAGCTCGGTAAACATGGGATCATCGGCTGCGGCAATGGCCATGACAGGTTCTTCAAGGATCGGAATATCGATATCTTCGTCGGGCAGATGAATCAGGTTATTATCTGATTCCTGAAAGATCTTCAGCATTATTGCCTGAATGTCAGAGACTTTCATATGAATACTCCTTTTATCTAACTTTTATTTTATATGAATGATTTATAGATGACAAAAACAGATGAAACACCGGAAGGGGAATGATTTTCTGATGTATTGTTCAGGCCCAGTTTTCCGTCCGCAGACCGCTGATCCGTAAAAATTCACGGCAGTTTTTTGTGACAATGGTACAGCCGCAGGAGCGGGCATGTGCCGCAATCATCAGGTCCATGGGCCCGATCGGTGTTCCTGCCTTTTCCAGAGCAGCCTGGATATCTCCGTATTCCTGCGCGGCGGAGCTGTCGTAATAAAAAAATACGCAGATTGCTCTGCGTATTTTCTGTATTGATTACTGTCTTCCGTGTGCCAGTCTTGCCCGGATCTTGGTGGAGAAGTATTCGATGATGATGACCAGGATGATCAGGGCCCACAGGAAGGAGCCGACCATGGCCCATCTTCTGGAGTTGATTGCCATCAGCATCGAGGCACCGATACCGCCGGCCCCGACAATACCCAGGGTTGTTGCGTCCTTCAGGTTGATGTCGAAGCGGTAGATGATCGTGGAGATGAAGCTCGCACTCAGCTGCGGCAGGATACCGCAGCGGATCTTCTGGAAGGTGGTGCAGCCGCAGGCATCCAGGGATTCCAGGATACCCGTGTCCAGATCTTCGATGGCGGTGATGTACATCTTGGAGATCATGCCGATGGAGCAGACCGACTGGGTGATGACACCGCAGAAGGCGCCCGGACCGGTGACGCGGATCCAGACCAGGGCCCAGACGAGCGAAGGAATGGTCCGGATCAGCAGGATGACTGCCCGGAAGATATAGGCGATGCCCTTCGGGACAACGTTGGTCGAAGCCAGGAAGCTGATCGGGATGGCCACGATGCCGCCGATAACTGTACCCAGCAGGGCGATGGCAATGGTCTGGGCGATCAGGAACGGGACATCTTCGGTGGTTGTGCCGAACATGATCTTCAGATCAGGATGGGTCAGACCGTGGAAGATACCCGAAGCGACTTCGGCACCCTTCTGGGCGATGCCGTTGAAGGTGATGCCGTTGGAGCTCCACCAGACCGCGACCAGCAGGAAACAGAAGATCGCGATGCGTACCCAGAGCTTGCGGGGACGGTTTTCATAGACTTCCATTACAGACATATCATGCACCTCCCCTTATGACAGCTTGGACCGGAAATAGTCGGTCACAAAGTCGATGATCAGAACGAGAACGAACAGGGACAGCAGAACCATGCCCAGGCCGTTGTAGTCACGCCAGCCGATGCGTTCGTTGATCAGAATGCCCAGACCGCCGGCCCCGACATAACCCAGGATCGCGGCTGCTCTGACATTCATTTCAAAGCAGTACAGACTGTGAGACAGGTAGGTCGGCAGGATCTGCGGCATGCACGCAGCCCAGAAAGCCTGCAGGGTGGTGGCGCCGAACGACTGCATGGCCTCATACGGCTTCATGTCAATCGTCTCGATGCTTTCAAACAGCATCTTGGCGACAATACCCAGGGTAAAGATCGTGATGGCAACCGTACCGGCAAATGTGCCCAGGCCGAACACCAGCGCCGAGATCGAGGCGATGATCAGCGTCGGAACCGAACGCATGATGGCCAGGATCAGGCGGAAGAACAGCAGGGTCGGGCGGTTCTTGTTGATGTTGCTGGACGAGGCGATCGCCACCGGCAGACCGATCAGGCAGCCGAGGATCGTACCGATCAGGGACATCCGGATGGTATCCAGCAGCGGGCCGACGACCTTGCTGAAGTAATTGCGGTCCGGATGGAAAATCTGCGAAAGGATTTTGGTCAGCTGGTTGCCGCGGGCCAAAATGATCTTGAGATCAAAACCAGTAACCTGCACGGCAATGTACAGGGCAATCAGCACACAGGCCGTAATCAGCGGCAGTCTGGACCGGGGCCGCAGAACTTTATGACCGTTGGCAAGGGTGATTTCCTGCGGTTTGAAAATACGGTCAAACAGCGGCATCTTTGTCACATCGGTGCTCATTTGGCAGCTCCCGTAGGATCGTTCTCAGTCGTCGGGATCTTCTTGCCCTGGTAGACTTCGTTCAGGACATCCTGGGTGACCTTGTCAGTCGGGCCGTCGTAGACAATGCGGCCGGCTCTGACACCGATGACTCTGGTCGCATACTTCAGGGCAAGGTCAACGTGGTGGATGTTGAGCAGGATGGAGATGTTCATATCTTTGTTGATGCGGGCAAAGTCGCTCATGACCATGTCGGCCATGATCGGGTCCAGGGACGCAACCGGTTCATCCGCCAGGATAATGGACGGATTCTGGTTCAGGGTTCTGGCCAGGGCGACACGCTGCATCTGGCCGCCGGAGAGTTCATCACAGCGGTTGTAGGCCTTGTCGAGGATATTGACCTTGTCCAGGGCTTCCAGGGCCTTGAGCTTCTGTTCTTTCGAATAGATGCCCAGCAGGACCTTGTACCACGGCATGTCCGGGACATTGCTGGTCAGGACGTTGTTAATGACGGAGGAACGGGAGATCAGGTTGAACGACTGGAAAATCATGCCGATCTTGCGGCGGAACTTGCGCAGTTCAGCGCCCTTGAGGGTCATGACATCGGTGCCGTCGACAATCAGCTGTCCTTCCGTGATATCGATCATGCGGTTGATGGTACGGATCAGTGTGGATTTACCGGCACCGGAAAGACCGATGATGGCGACAAACTCACCCTGTTCGATCTGCAGGTTGATGTGCTGCAGACCCTTCGTACCGTTCGGATACGTCTTTGATACATCCTTGAATTCAATCATAGTAGTAGTCCACCTTTACCGCCTTATTTTATATGATGATGTCCTGTTCGCAAATAGAAAATCACAGTCAGACATAAGAAAAAGACAGTTCCCTGGGGAAACTGTCCTTTCAGTGCGTGTTTTCCGATTATTCGGAGACAGCTGTCAGAGCTGCACGGGCGCCGTCATAGTCAGCGTCTGTAGCCTTGGCATAACCTGTGTGAGAGTAGACATCGAAGATGGCCTTGCCTTCTTCTGTGCCGATGATCTCAATCAGGGCATCCTGCATGGCAGCAGCGAATTCCGGTGTGGCAACAACTTCATTGCCCTGACGCGGAGCCTTTGTGATGGCGACTGTGTCGTTGTAGATACCCGGAGTAACACCGATGACATTCAGTTCATTCCAGATGGTGTCTTCACGGCCCATGCCCTGCTTGCCTGTTTCATCCTGCTGATCTGTCGGCAGGTTCCAGGCCTTTTCGTAGTCGTTGCGGCCGTCAGCGTAGCAGACGATGATGTCAACGTCTTCAGCAGCTGCTTCAGCGAAGGCTGTGCCGTAACCGCTGTCGAGCGGGACAACTGTGGACAGGTCGGAGATCTTCTTGCCGTCATAGTGTTCCATCAGCCACATTGTCGGGTAAATGTAACCTGCGGAGCTGGATGTCTTCTGAACAGCCCACTTGGCGCCGTCCAGGTCTTCCCATGTCAGTTCTTCGCCGTTGTTGACCTTTTCAGCCAGCTTCTTGCCGTATTCGGACGGACCGGCATAGATCAGGGAACGATAGTAAGTAACCTGCGGGCCATCCTTCTTTGTGGCATTGGCATCGCCGTTCCAGTCAGCCGGGTTCTCGGAGTCATTGGACAGACCGTTGCGGGTAGCTGTCAGGATGACATCGATGTTGCCGTCAGCGGAATACAGAGCGTATGTGCCGCCCGGCAGCCAGCCGAGGTCGATCGCGCCGGAATCCAGAGCTTCGCCTGTAGCGTCGTAGTTGACACCGACAGTGATGTCGACCTTGCCGATTTCGAAGCCTCTTTTAGCCATGGCATCGATAATCATCTGATCCAGACCGGCTGTACCTGTCTTGATGACATCAGCGTCCTTGGACGGAACGAATTCGATCTTCAGTTCTTCAATGCTGTTGTCTGCTTCTTCGGCCGGTGTTGCGGTTGCGGCAGAAGAACCAGAGCTGCAGCCTGCCAGCATGGCAACAGCCAGCAGAGATGCGGAAATCTTCTTGATATTCATTTCTTTCCTCCTGTGTTTTCACACGGCCCTTATTATAATTCGGAGGATTCATTATCTCAACATGAAAATGTGTTCTGAAAGAATGTAAGAGAATTCCTGATGTATAATAGGGCAGATGGAGGATAAACAAATATGTCTAAACCGGTAGTACTGGTCGTGATGGACGGCGTCGGATGGACCGATGTGGATCACAAGAACGCTGTTCTGCACGCATATAAACCGCAGCTGGACGAACTGATGAGTGTCTGGCCGCATACGACAATCAGAGCTTCGGGCACGGCCGTCGGCCTGCCTTCCGACAGTGACATGGGCAATTCCGAGGTCGGACACAATGCCCTGGGCTGCGGACAGATCTATTCGCAGGGCGCCAAGCTGGTGCAGGAAGCCATTGACAGCGGTTCGATCTTTGCGTCGAAAGCCTGGACCGAAGCCGTGGCGCAGGTAAAGGAACATGGCAGTGTCATGCATTTCCTGGGCCTGCTGTCGGACGGCAATGTCCACTCGCATATCGATCACCTGTTTGCCATGCTGGAGCAGGCGAAAAAAGAAGGCCTGCATGAGGTGCGGGTGCATATCCTGCTGGATGGCCGCGATGTGCCGGAGACCAGCGCCCTGGAATATGTCGATGCGCTGGAAAAGAAGCTGGCGGAACTGAATGATGCGGATTTCCATGCCTGCATCGCTTCCGGCGGCGGCCGCATGGTCATTACGATGGACCGTTACGAAGCCGACTGGGGCATGGTGGAAAAGGGCTGGAAGATCCATGTCGAGGGCGAAGGCCGCATGTTTGCCAGTGCCCGTGAAGCCATCGAAACCCTGCGGGCCGAAGGGCAGTATACCGATCAGTTCCTGCCGGGCTTTGTCATCGGCAAAGACGGGGTGCCGGCCGGGACCGTCAATGACAACGACGCGGTTATCTTCTTCAACTTCCGCGGTGACCGGGCGCTGGAAATCACCCGGGCCTTTGAGGAAGAAGGCTTCGACAAGTTCGCCAAGAACAAGAACCCGAAGGTATACTATGCCGGCATGCTGCAGTATGACGGCGATCTGAAACTGCCGACCAACTTCCTGGTGGAACCGCCGCATATTCAGCACACGATGAGCGAATACCTGGTCAACAACGGCATCCGCAGCTACGCCTGCTCGGAGACCCAGAAGTTCGGTCATGTGACTTACTTCTGGAACGGCAACCGCTCCGAGAAGTTCTCGGAAGAACTGGAAACCTGGGAAGAAGTTCCTTCGGATATCATTCCGTTTGAACAGCGGCCGTGGATGAAGGCAGCCCAGGTGACCGATCTCATGGTGGCGGCCATCGAATCCGGCAAGTATCAGTTCCTGCGCTGCAATTACCCGAACGGCGACATGGTCGGCCATACCGGCAACTATGAAGCAACTCTGATCGGCGTGGAAAGTGTAGACCTGATGCTCAGAAGGATCATGGATGCCTGCCTGAAGATGGATTATGCCCTGCTGGTCATGGCGGATCACGGCAACAGTGATGAAATGGTCGACAAGAACGGCAAGACCAAGACCAGTCACTCCCTGGCAAGGGTTCCGTTTGCGGTCTTCAACGGACCGGAAGGCACCGAGGTCAAGGACGGCGACTTCGGCCTCAGCAACGTGGCGGCGACGGTCGTCAAGATCCTGGGTCTGGATGTACCGGCCGAGTGGAACGAAGCAATTATTAAATAGGAAACAGGAACTTCCGGAAACGGAAGTTCCTTTTTACAGATCAGAGGACAGGCGTACACTTCATAATTCGATTTGATTCATGTAAACTGTCATTGAGGTGAGACTATGATTTTTTATCTGCCCGGCTGTGATGTCCGGAAGAACCATCCCGAAGCCGTCAGGAAGATGACGGAATATATGGAAGAGCAGGGCCTGCGACAGGCAGTGTGCTGCCGGAAAGATCTTGAGTACATCAGCGAGGATGACGAAATCATCCAGAACTGCACACTGTGTGACCTGGTACTGCGGGAACGGCTGCCGGAGAACAATGTCCGCAGTCTGTATGAATATCTGCTGGATACCGGCTTTGACTGGCCGGACTATCACGGGCAGCTGATCACGATCCAGGACTGCTGGCGGACCCGGAACAACCGCCCGCTGCAGGATGCGGTGCGCGAGTGTCTGCAGCAGATGAATTTCACGGTCCGGGAACTGCCGGAAAACTATGAGAATACCCGCTTCTGCGGCGTCTGGATGAACAATCCGATTGCCCCGGATCTGCCGGAAGTGACACCGGAGCTGACAGCCTGGCTGGAACAGTACCGGACACTGCTGACCCCGGCGGAGCAGGAAAGCATAATGCGGGAATGGGTCAGCCAGTATGATACCGAATACACGGCGGTGTACTGCAACGGCTGCGAGCGGGGCATCCGGCTGGGCGGCGGCCGGCCATTGCATATGATCGAACTGCTGAGCCGCGATCTGTAAGGAAGGCAGCATGGGACTGTTTGACAAACTGAAAAAGAAAGAGCCGGAACCGGCAGCGGAAGAAGCCGGCACGGCCGGCTGGGATGCGATTGAAGCGGCGTTCCTGAAAGCCTATCCGGGTCAGGACAAGCCGAAGCACTATGCCACGATTATCAAATGGATCCTCGGCGGGAATGATCCGCTGGATGGGATCAGTGTCTATGACGGCGGTGATTACTGGCACTTTGTCAGTTTCGGCCTTACCGAGATCTATGACAAGGAAACGGATGATCCGGACATCAGCGGCTACGGGTATGAACTGACGCTGAAACTGAAAAAATATGATTTTGAAGATGAAGAGGCAGAGCTGCGGAACATCTGCGGCATCCTGCAGATGATCGCCCGACTGACCTTCACAAAGGGAGAAATCTTCCGGCCGTATGAGTACCTGTATACCGGCCAGCAGGAAGGCATCGATGCCCGTCAGAAGAGCAGTCTGACCGGCTTCATCTGTGTGCCGGACAGCACGGTCCCGGCGATCAATACCCCAAATGGAAGAGTGGAATTCCTTGAATTGATCGGCATGACGGATGCAGAGCTGAAAAACCTGTCGGATCATGCGTCGGTGGAATCACTGTACCGGCAGTACAACGGAGACCTGACCGACTACCGCCGTCCGTCCATCATATGAGAATTGTTACACAAAAGCAGATTCGATCCCTTCCCGGGTCTTGTACTTTTGAACTCAGAATAGTATATTAAAAATGTATCCTGAACCAACGGAGGTTTGTGCCCTGTCGCCTGATGGACGCATGGACCTTTTTCACAGGGACGGATCATAGAATAGGAGATTTGTAGTACAAATGGCAACAGGTAAGGTTAAGTGGTTCAACGCTGAAAAGGGTTATGGATTCATTACTGCTGAAGACGGAACAGACATCTTTGTTCACTACACAGCAATTCAGGGCGAAGGATTCAAGACTCTCGATGACGGACAGGAAGTCAGCTTCGAAGTAACACAGAGCGACCGCGGTCCGCAGGCATCCAACGTTGTTAAGCTGTAATTGATTGAAGCCTTAATAGACTGAAAGAAGAATACCTCACGCAGGTATTTTTCTTTTTGTATCATGCCTGCATATATAATAGGAATAGAGAGAGGCGTGTGTATGAAGAAAATTCCCCTGATCATCGACTGTGACCCGGGCAAGGATGATGCGCTGTGCATCATGCTGCTGGGCGCGTCGGAAAAGTATGACGTCCGCGGCATTACTGCCGTACATGGCAATGTGCCGCTGGAGAAGACGGCAGCCAATGCCCTGTTCCTCAGTTCGTACTATGGCATCAACTGTCCGGTGTACAGAGGTGCCGAGGCAGCGATCCTGGTGCGGCCGGAGCGGGCTTCGTATGTGCATGGCGAAAACGGACTGGCCGGCTATGAATACTCCCTGGATGGACTTGAATATGCCGAAGGCCATGCCTGGGACTTCCAGTATGAGACAGCGAAAGCATGTGCCGGTGAGCTGGAAATCGTGGCGGTCGGGCCGTTGACGAATCTGGCGATTACCATCCTCAAGCACCCGGACTTTGCCGGCCTGGTCAAACGGCTGGTTGTCATGGGCGGCGGGGCGACAGCCGGCAATACATCACCGCTGGCCGAATTCAATTTCCAGCAGGATCCCCATGCGGCGGAAATTGTGCTGCAGGCCGGCTTTAAGGATCTGACCATTGTGGACCTGGACTGCTGCTACAGTGCCTGGCTGAACCGTGAGGAACAGCAGATCATGGCTGAACTGCCAGAAACAAATAAGATCCACGGTCTGATCCGGCAGATCATGGAACACAAGAAGATATCCGATGAAAATATTATCCGCAAGCACGGCAAAAACCATGGCGGCGACCGGATCAACCACATGATCATCTGTGACGCTACGGCCGCAGCAATTGCGATTGATCCGACCCTGGCGCAGTACTGGGACGTCTATATGGTCTGTGAGACCGAAGGCGAACTGACCATGGGCCAGGCCATCATCGACCGGCTGGGCTTTGCCCGGAAGACCAATGTGCATCTGGCCATGAATATGGATCGGGACCGCTATGCGGCACTGTTTATGGAAGGCCTGAAGCACTATGAGGAGGTGAGCGGCAATGACTGAAAAATACATCATCATGGATGTGGATACCGGTGTGGATGACAGTATGGCGCTCATGCTGGCGGGGGCCTGCAAAGACCTGCATATCCTGGCCCTGACCTGCACCTATGGCAACAACGAAGTGGAAAAGACCACCCGCAATACACAGAAAATTGCTGAACTGCTCGGCATTGATGCCCCGGTAGCGATGGGTGCGGTCCGGCCGATGATTGATCCGCCGATGGATTTCAGCGGCGGTCTGGGACCGATGATTCACGGCCTTGACGGACTGGGCAACGTCGGTGACCGGCTGCAGGAACCGGTGCATCCGGTCAGTGAACTGAAAGCACCGGATCTGATGGCGGAAGTGATCCGCAAGGCGCCGGAAATGGTGACGATTGTGGCAACCGGACCGCTGACCAACGTGGCAGCGTTCCTGCTCAGCTGGCCGGAACTGGCGGACAAAGTGGAACTGATCGCGCTGATGGGCGGGGCAGCCTATGGCGGCAACCTGGCCTTCACGGTCGAAGCGAACATCGGTCATGATCCGGAAGCGGCGGCAGTTGTCTTCCACAGCAGCATTCCCAAGGTGGTCTTCGGCCTGGATGCGACCATGGGTGTGTATATCACCGATGAAGAACGCGTGGCCATGGCGGAAAAGAGTGCCGTCGGGGCCTTCATGAAGGACTGCCTGCAGCCCTATGCGGATACGTACCGGCAGCTGGCGAACTGGCCGGGGGCTGTCCTGCATGACAGTCTGCCGGTGGCCTGGCTGATCGATCCCGATACGGTCACGCTGAAACCGGTGGTGATTGACATCGAACTCAACGGCCGGCTCAACCGCGGGGCCACGGTCTGTGACTTCAACAGCAATCACACGGCTGACACCAATACCCTGATTGCCATGCAGGCCGACCGGGAGAAGATCATAGCGCTGCACCTGGAAGCGGCCGGGCACTATCAATAATTTAACAGTATGAAAAGGGCCTCCGGATCACCAGAGGCCTTTTGTATGTGTTCAGATCGGAATGTGGTAAATCAGCGCATCTGCCTCTTCCCCGGTCAGCTGCCGGAAGGCTTCAATGTAGGCATTGATCTGGGTGCGGTGGGTTTTGAATTCATAGTCGGTCTTGTAGTCGATGATGTGCCACTTGCCGTCTTTGCGGTAAACGACGTCCATCGTACCGTTCCAGATATCCTTTCCGTCGCGGTAGCTGAACGGCAGTTCGGGATGGACTTCATCGGCACCCAGCAGGACTGACAGGATGTCTTCGGGAGCCTCGGGCTGCGGATAGCCGCCGGCATGGATGTGCCGGTAGACCCGCTCCAGCAGGCGGTGGTAATAACGGTCTTCATCCTGTGTTTCTTCGCTGATGACCTGGTCAATCAGGCTGGTTTTCTCCACCCGGTCATGGCTGAGGACAAGCAGTTCCATCATCCGATGGACCAGGGTGCCGATCAGGGCCGGATCCTTCTTGAAGCGGCGCGGTTTTTCATCTGCCGACAGCGGTTCTTCCTCGGTTTCCTGGGGCAGCCGGCTCGGGGCCTTCAGGGCATAGGAAGTGCTGTTTTCGTAATCATTCAGCACACAGTCAGAAGAGGCTTCCTGATACAGGGCGGCGGCGCTGAGGGCTTCTGGCTGTGGCAGGATCCCGTGGCTGCCATCGGTGACGGAGAAGATATCCGGGCAGTTGTTGTCAGCCAGCAGGGTGGTCCAGGTGGCCGGTGCCTGGGCACCGTCAATGATGAGGTCGGCGATGATCAGGACCTGTTCGGCCCGGGTTGCGGCGACATACAGCAGCCGGTCGTTTTCGGCATCACCGCTGATCGTTTCCGCCGTTTTCTTGTCTTCGTAACCGGAAATCTTCAGACCCTGGAAGCCGCCCGTGGACAGTTCAAAGAACCAGGTCTCCGGCTTTTCGCCGTATTCGGTGCGGCTGGCCGGCTTCTGTTCGGACAGTTTGGCCGGGGCAGCGAGAATAACGATCCGGTTCTGCAGGCCCTTGACCTTGTGGGCGTTGGCAATGTGCACGCGGTTGGCATCGCCGGTCAGGGCGGCACAGCGCTCCAGGGCATTCTTCGTATCCCGCTTTTCTTCGAGATAAGCCAGGGCTTCGCGGTGGAAGCGGATATTGCCGTTGGCTTCCTCTTCCCGCAGCAGGGCCAGCACATAGTAGACATACTCGATATTGAGCGTGCCGGTCTTCGCAAAGATCTCCATATCATCAAGGATCTTCCGGAACAGGGCCGAGGGGGCCATGTGGTACTGGCTGCGGAGCAGCTGGCGCAGGGTGACGATATAGGCCGGATCATCGTCCGCCGGTTCGGCATGCAGGCGGTAGAAGTCCGCCATCATGGCAAACAGCTGTTCATCACTGTAACCGAAACAGCCGGCCTTGAGCATCTGGGCAAAGTGGCGCTTCGAGGTGCTGTTGACAATGAAGGCATAGATATCCAGGACACTCATCAGGGCCGGGCATTCGGCGAGCTTCATGTCGCCTTCCACCCGGCAGGCAATGCCTTCCCGGGTCAGCAGGTCGCTGATCGGTGAGATCTGGGCCTTGGCCCGGGTGATGATCATGAAGTCCCGGTATTCGATCGGCCGCAGGACGGTTTCCCCGTTTTTGCCGCGGTCGGCGATCTGATACTTCGGATTGTTGGTCAGACGGCTGATGATCTCGAGGATCTGCTCGGCATTGTCATCCTTTTTGACGTTGCCGCGGTTGTTAACCTCCAGGGCTGTGACCGGATAGGAATAGACACCGTGGAACGCTTCCTCCGGAACCGGGCTGCGGCCGGCAAAGATATCCTCAAAGGCGGCCTGGTCATCGGTGTTCTCCGGCAGGATCCGCCGGAAGGTGGTATTGAACCAGTCACACAGCGGCGGCAGGGAACGGAAGTTGGCAGTCAGGCTGACCACGTCATAACCGTCCCGGCGGAAGAGGCTTTCCACCCGCTTATAGGAGGTGATATCGGCGTTCTTGAAGCGGTAGATGGACTGTTTCGGGTCACCGACGATGAAGAGGCTGCCCGGCCAGGCGAGGCACTTCGTCCAGTCCGGATCAAGGTGTCTGGCGGACAGGTAGAAGAAGACCTGGGCCTGAATCGGATCGGTGTCCTGGAATTCGTCAATCAGATAGTATTCATACTTTCGGCGGATCTGGCGGATCAGCCGGCCATTGTGTTCGGCGGCGTCCTTCTGCAGGGCCTGACAGAGATAGTAAAGATAATCGAAGAAGGTCAGGATGCCGGCTTCCCGCAGCCGGTCAGCCATCGGTCCGGTGCAGCGCTGCGCAAAGGCCGCAGCCCGCAGAAAACTCTGGTCGGTAAGCTGGGTCACCATGGTCTTGGCCCGGTCCTTGATGTTGTAGTATTCCACATCCGGCACCTTCTTGCGGGAGAGTTTCTCCTCAAACCACTCGTACAGCCAGGGCTCGGAATCCATGGCTTCCTTGTCGGACTTCAGCCGGTAGCCGCCGCTCAGGTCCTTCAGTACATTCAGGACATCCTGGTACTGATCGGCGATGGCTTCGTCCGGATCCAATTCAGTGTTGATCAGGGTGTCCCAGGCCGCCTGGGTTTTGAGTGTTTCCTTCGGGGATTTCCATTCCGGATGGGTGCGCAGGAAGGAATACAGGCGGAAGAAGTCGGCCTTGTCCTTGGGGGACAGGAAGTCTTCCTCACTGACCTCTTCCTGACCGTAGTGGAACGTGCCATTGCGCACGCCCATCATTTTGGTCATCAGGCCGATGAAGACCTGCCGGGCCCGGGCCGGATAGCCGAAGAGCTTTTCAAACCGGCTCAGTTCCAGCTGGAACGCCTGACCGTAATGACCGCTTTTCATCAGGGCGTACTGGTGATCATATTCATCGGCCATGGCTTCGGTTTCATAGGCTGCGGCATTGGAGGGAATCCGGCTTTCGGACGGGTATTCGGACAGCAGGAGGTTGCAGAAGGCATCGATGGTTCCGAGGAAACAGAGATCGATGTTTTTCAGCGCCTCGGCACAGCGGTACCGGCTCAGATCGCTCGGCGCCGGCAGCTTTGTCGGGCTTTCCACATAGCCTTCGGTCGGTTCATTCATGCGCTCGCTCAGGCGTTTCTGGAAGCGCTCATAGAACTCGTTGGCGGCCGCCTTGGTGAAGGTGATGGCGCAGATCTTGTCTACGGGTATACCGCTTTCGATCATGGCGACCATGCGCTCGACCAGGATGGTGGTTTTCCCTGATCCGGCGCCGGCCTCGACAAAGAAGTTTGTATTGATTTCCCGGATGATGCGGTAACGTTCATGCTCATCCGCAAGTCTGTTCATGCTCATTGGTGATCCTCCTGGCCAAGACCGCACAGGCGGGCAAAGTGGCAGTAACGGCACGGGCCGGTGTCCGGTTTTGCTTTTTCCGGACGTTCGAAGTGATTGTCTTTGAGGGCTGCGGCGAGTTCATCCAGCATGGTGTTCATGACGGCGATGTTCTCCGGCGTGTAATCGATCCGGACTTTCTTGCGCAGCCGCAGGTACCGGTAGACACAGGTTCTGATGTCAATATCGTGATCGGTCAGGATAAACGCGTACAGCATGACCTGCAGGCAGGAGACGACATCGTTGTCCCGGTGGTTCAGCTTCTTGCCGGTCTTGAAGTCAGCGATCAGGTCGAGGCCGTTGGCGTCCTGTTCCACCCGGTCGGGATAGCCCTTGACGATGATGCCGGAAGAGTGCTTTGCGAAGAGTTCTTCTTCGGCGGCCAGCACGGTATTCTTCGGATCATCCTTATAGGCATTGACCATCATCTTGACAAACTGACGTTTCTCCCAGACCGCATCCTGGGGATGCACGGGAATGCGTCTGGTCAGGTAGTCATCAAAGGCTGCTTCGGCCAGGGCTTTGAATTCCTGTTCACTGACCATATGCGCGGCCAGATCCTCGAACAGGGCGTGGGCCATGGAGCCGAAATCATTGGCCGGGATGACGGTCAGCGGATCATCCTCATCGTCTTCGTAGATGCCGAGGATGTTGCGGTAATAGAACTGTTTCCCGCAGGCAAAGTACTGCTCGATGGCCGACGGGGAGAAGGTGCGGCGGATGATGGGCTTTTCATCCGTCTCAGGGGCCGGGGCATCCCAGGTGATGACCGCGTGGCTGAGGGCCTGGCCGATCCGGCGGACCGGGTTGAGCCGGTTGGCAAAGAAGGCGGTTTCCTGCATCTCCCGGCGGAAACTGTCGAGGTCAGCCGCAGGGTAAAGCCGCCGGTAGTATTCGAACATGGCCGAGGACGGATTGGCCGTCTTGATCGTGGCCATATTGTAGGACGCAAAGGACAGGGTCATGGCCTGGCCGAGATGGGCCGCGGTGTCCAGGACCGTATCGAGTTCTTCCTTTTTCCGGCTGACGGCCCGGACGGAGGTATAGGGGCAGCCAGTCATGAAGCGCTCCAGGTCATCATCGAGGAAGAGATAGTTTTCCCGCGGGGTGCCCGGGAAGGCATCGGCGGAAAGACCGAGGATGTAATTGTGTTCCCGCAGGGACAGGAGGGCACCATGGATGGAAGTGAGATGAACACAGCCGGGCCGCATGGTCTGCCTGACAATCGTCTGGCTGAGCAGATTATCGATGATATCTTCCCAGCTCCCGCCGGTATTGGCGGTATACTCCTCGATCAGCCCGGCCAGCTGGACAGCACCGTTTTCATCGAGATCATATTCCAGGGTGTGCTCGGGTCTTCTCCGGGTATAGGTACGCAGGAGATAAGCGATGCCCTTGTGCAGTTCAGCGCTGAAGATTTCCATGGCCTGCAGCACCGCGTCCTGATCTGCCATGCGGGCTTTCAATGTGTCCTGTTTTTCTTCACTCAGGGATGCGAGCTGTACGCTGTCCGTCCGGTGCATTTTTTCCAATAAAGTTGTGTAGTTCTGCAGTTTTTCATGATCATCAGCCGTGCCGTCCAGCCGCAGCTGGCCGCAGGTTTCGATAAAACCGTCAAAATCCCGCCGATTGTACAGCAGGGTTCTGTCCAGGTTCATGGTTTCCAGCAGCCTGTACAGATCCAGACTGTCGGCACTCAGCAGGGCTTTCAGGCCATCGACGCCATGGTAGCGGTGCTGGAACTCCCGGTACTGCACAAGCAGGTCGGCCGCGTTGGAATTGGTGACCGGCAGGCCGGTGCCGTACGTGACGGGCGTGTCATACAGGCGGCCGGCGTCGTAGAGCAGCTGGGCATATTTCCGGCTGTCAGCCGCGATGATCGTGCAGGTATCCAGCGGCCAGCCGTGTTCAAAGATCTCATTGAGGACATTCTCGATTTCATTCGAGGTGTCATAGGCCCTGATGAAGCGGACCGGCTGTTTCTCCGGCTTTTCCGGCATCAGTTCCCGCAGGGCGCAGGTCCTCCAGGTGCCGGCTGTCTTTTTGAGCAGGGCTTCTTCCAGCGGGGAAAGCGGGAATTCCTGCAGGACGATGAAATCAACATTTTCGACCCTGTCTGTTTCAGCCAGGGCGTAACGCAGGCAGTCAATATGATCATGCAGGCCGCGTTCCTGTTTGACTTCTGTGTAGCGGTCATAGACCAGGGCCAGCGCTTCATTCTTTTCGGTGAATTCTCCTGCGGCCAGTGTTTCATGCATGACCTGCGGTTCGGCGTCGATAATCAGCGAGCGGACCTTGCGCAGGATGCCGGCCAGGATCAGGGCATCGTTGAAAACGGCGAAGCGGAAATAATCCAGGCCGTCCTTCATGACGGCATACAGCATGTACGCTTCCTCGTTGGCCGAGCAGGACGGCAGGGCACTCCTGCCGCAGCGGGCCAGGGCATAGGCGGCCAGGCCTTCACTGTCCATGACGCGGCAGCCGATCAGGGGGGCACCGCAGGCGGCGGTTTCCCGGTACAGGGCCGCAGGGTTACAGCCGGGCGCGAAGATGATGGTTTCTTTCATAGACGACAAATCTCCTGTGTTCATTATAAAGGGTTTGCGGACAATTGTTACAGCGGTTCCGAAGGCCGGATCCGGGTCGGAAAAATCCGCTTCATATAGTATATAAAATGAAAGTTTCCTAAAAAGTGACAGGATAAGCGCTTACACACATTGACGGTCTTTTTTGGCTTTGTTAGAATGACGGCGTAATCCGATTCCGGAGTAAAAAACACTCCGCTAGACAACTGAACGCCGACCCTCTGGCATATGATTCACCGGTCGGTTTTTCTGTTTTAAGAGGAAAAAAACATGAAGAAAATCGGTATTGTCATGGGATCCAAATCTGATCTTCCGACCGTCGAAAAAGCGGTCGGAGTCCTCAAGGAATACGGGGTTCCCTTTGAAGTGCGCGTCTTATCCGCCCATCGCTGTCCGGCTGAAGCAAAAGAGTTTGCTTGCGGGGCACGCGAGGGCGGATTTTCAGTTCTGATCGCCGCCGCGGGCATGGCCGCCCATCTGGCCGGAGCCCTGGCAGCGAACACAACCCTGCCGGTCATCGGCATACCGTGCCGCTCATCCGGTTCGGACGGCATGGATGCTTTGCTGTCCACAGTCATGATGCCCAGCGGCATTCCGGTGGCGACCGTTGCCATTGACGGGGCCAAGAATGCAGCCTTGCTGGCCATTCAGATCATGGCAGTGGAAGACAGGGAACTGGCGGCCAAGCTTGACGCTGCCAGGGAAGCAGGCAGACAGGCTGTCCTGGCCGCTGACGAAGAAATCAGAAATCAGTTCCGCTGAACGAAATATGAAGAAGGAGGATAGAGTTCTTATGAAACTGGTCTACACGGGTAAAACCAAGAATGTATTCGAAATGGAAAACGGAAATTATCTGCTGAAATTCAAGGATGATGTCACCGGCAAAGACGGCGTCTTCGACCCGGGCATGAACGAGGTCGGGCTGACGATCGAAGGTGTCGGCGACGTAAACCTGCGCATGACCGATTACTTCTTCAAGAAGATCAATGCGGCAGGCATCCGGACTCATTTCGTTCAGGCGAACTTTGATGACACAACCATGGAGGTCCTGCCGGCCAAGGTCTTCGGCAAGGGCCTGGAGGTCATTTGCCGCAGACGGGCCGTGGGCAGCTTCCTGCGCCGTTACAGCGACTACATCGAAGAAGGGGCAGAACTGCCGTACTATGTCGAAATGACCTTCAAGAATGATGCCAAGGGCGATCCGCTGGTTACCAAGGAAGGCCTGATTGTGCTCGGCATCATGACCGATGAACAGTATGACACCATCGCCGACATGACCCGCAGGATCACAAAGATCGTCGCTGATGACATGGCCGAAAAGGGCATGGAACTCTATGACATCAAGTTTGAATACGGGTATGACGCCGACGGAAAGGTCATGCTGATTGACGAGATTGCTTCCGGAAACATGCGCGTATACAAGGACGGTGAGTACATCCAGCCGATGGAACTCTCTGAACTGTTCTTTAAATAATGGGCGGCTTCTTCGGCGCAGTATCCCGCCGCAATATCGTTCTGGATACCTTTTTCGGCACTGATTATCATTCCCACCTAGGCACGCGTTACGGCGGCATGGTGGTCTTTGATGCGGAAAAGGGATTCGAGCGGGCCATCCATCACATCGACAACACCCAGTTCCGGACCAAGTTCGAGCCGGACCTGCGGGATTTCTGCGGTACGTCTGCGCTCGGCTGCATCTCCGATGCCGATCCGCAGCCGCTGCTGGTCCGCTCTCATCTCGGCATCTATGCCATTTCCACCATCGGCATCATCAACAACGCCAATGAGCTGATCGAACGTTACTTTTCCGATCACGGGCATCAGTTCATGGCCATGTCCAGCGGCAAGGTCAATGCCACCGAGCTGACCGCCGCCCTGATCAACGAAAAAGACGATATCGCCGAGGGCATCCGGCATGCCCAGGAACTGATTGAAGGCTCCATGACCATCCTGGTGCTGGAAAGCGGCGGCACGATAGTCGCTGCCCGGGACCAGATGGGCCGCCTGCCGGTTCTCTTGGGCCGGGATCAGGATGGCTACTGTGTATCGTTTGAATCCTTTGCCAGTCAGAAACTGGAATATGAAAATATCTATGAACTCGGTCCGGCCGAGATTGTCAGGATCTTCCCGGATCATTTCGATATTCTTTCGCCCCGGCGCGAAACCATGAAGATCTGTGCGTTCCTGTGGGCTTACTACGGGTATCCGAACAGTGATTACGAAGGAGTCAACGTGGAGGTCATGCGCTATCGCAACGGTGAGTCCATGGCCCGCACGGAGATGGAAAACGGAACCCTGCCGGATGTGGACTATGTGGCCGGCATCCCGGATTCCGGTGTACCCCATGCGATCGGCTATTCCAATGCCTCGCACAAGCCGTTTGCCCGGCCGTTTGTCAAATACACGCCGACCTGGCCCCGCTCCTTCATGCCGATCCATCAGGAAGAACGCAACCGGATCGCCAAGATGAAGCAGGTGCCGGTCAACGAACTGATCAAGGACAAGAAGCTGCTGTTTGTGGATGATTCGATTGTCCGCGGCACCCAGCTGCAGGAGACGGTCAGTTTCCTGTATGAGTCCGGGGCGGCCGAAGTCCATATGCGGGCGGCCTGTCCGCCGCTGATGTTCAAGTGCAAATTCCTGAACTTCTCCCGGGCCGAGTCGGAAATGGACCTGCTGGCCCGCCGGGTGGTGCAGGAACTGGAAGGCGACGAAGGACAGAAGCATCTTGAGGAATATGCCGATGCCCGGACCGAGCGCGGCCAGTGCATGCTTAAGACAATCTGTGAGAAGTTCGGCTTCTCCTCACTCGGCTATCAGAGCATCGATGAGATGCTCAAGGCCATCGGGCTGGATAAAGACAAGGTCTGCACATACTGCTGGACCGGAAAGGAATAGGCATGGCAAAATCGCATTCCGCATCCTATGCGGCAGCCGGCGTCAACATTGAGGCTGGTTACGAGGGTGTCCGCCTGATGGCGGAACACGTGAAAAGAACACATATTCCCGGTGTCCTCTCGGATATCGGGGGTTTCGGCGGGCTTTTTCAGCCTGATCTTTCCGGCATGGAAGATCCTGTTTTCGTCTCGGGAACTGACGGTGTCGGAACCAAGATCCGGATTGCCCAGCTGCTTGAAAAACATGACACGATAGGGGTCGACTGCGTGGCGATGTGTGCGAATGACATCATCTGCTGCGGGGCAAGACCTCTTTTCTTCCTCGATTACATCGCCATCGGCAAAAATGATCCGCACAAAGTGGCGGACATCGTGGCCGGGGTGGCCGAGGGCTGCGTACAGTCCGGCTGTGCCCTGATCGGCGGCGAAACGGCCGAGCATCCGGGTGTCATGGCCGCGGATGACTACGACCTGGCCGGCTTCTGCGTCGGCGTGGTGGACCGCAAGGATATCATCGTGCCCGAACAGATCCAGGAGGGCGATGTCCTGCTGGCCCTGCCGTCCTCGGGCCTGCATTCCAACGGCTTCTCGCTGGTCCGTAAGGTCTTCGACATCGAAAATGCGGATCTGAAGGCCTATGTGCCGGAGCTTGGCACAACCTTGGGCGAGGCCCTGCTGGTGCCGACCAGGCTCTATGTCAAACCGGTGCTGGCCGCCATTGCGGCCGCGGATGTGCACGGCATCAGCCATATCACCGGCGGCGGCTTCTATGAGAATGTGCCGCGCATCATGCCGGAGGGTTACTGTGCCGTCATCGAAAAGAACAGAATTCAGGTTCCGGCCATCTTCCGCCTGTTACAGGAAAAGGGAGAGATCCCGGAAAGAGATATGTACAACACCTATAACATGGGTGTCGGAATGGTCATGGCGGTTTCTGCCGACACAGCTGCAGCAGCCATGCAGGCCCTGCATGACAATGGTGTCGAGGCCTATGAAATCGGTGTGATCCGGAAGGGAGAAGAGAAGATAGAGCTATGGTAAAGACGAGAATTGCCGTCTTCGTATCAGGCGGGGGAACCAACCTTCAGGCCCTGCTGGATGCGGAGAAAAGCGGGGCGCTGATCAGCGGTGAAATCGTCCTGGTCATATCCTCTGCCCGTGATGCCTACGCCCTGGAGAGGGCCCGGCTGGCCGGGGTGGACGGGGTGGCCGTCGTCAAAAAGGAATGCGGCAGCCAGGAGGCCTTCGAAGCGGCGATCGCGAAGTACCTGCGGGACTATGACATCGAACTGATTGTCCTGGCCGGCTTCCTGAACATTCTCAGCGAGAACTTCACGAAGAAGTGGCGCGAACGCATCATCAACATCCATCCGTCCCTGATCCCGGCTTTCTGCGGCAAGGGCATGTATGGTCTCAAGGTACATGAGGCAGCCCTGGCCAAGGGCGTCAAGGTCACCGGCGCCACCGTGCATTACGTCAACGAAATTCCCGACGGCGGGGAAATCCTGCTGCAGAAGGCAGTGGAAGTAAAGACCGGGGATACCCCGGAGATCCTGCAGCGCCGGGTCATGGAAGAGGCAGAATGGATTCTTCTGCCGCAGGCGGCGGAAATGATCTCCGCCCGCATCGCAAAGAAAAGGAGCAGAACCATGAATGTATATGAAGTAAAAGATCTGGCTGAGGTCCTGGGCAATAATCCGTATCCGGGCCGCGGCATCATCCTCGGGACAACCCCGGACGGCACCTCTTCCGTAGCGGCATATTTCATCATGGGCCGCAGCATCAACAGCCGCAACCGCGTGTTCGTGGAAGAACCGGACGGCATCCGCACAGAGGCATTTGATCCGTCCCTGATGCAGGATCCGAGCCTGATCATCTATCACCCGGTCCGTGAAGCCGACAAGAAACTGATTGTCACCAACGGCAACCAGACCGATACCATCCACGATTTCCTGCTGGCCGGCAGAAGCTTCAACGCTGCCCTGCGGACCCGCGACTTCGAACCGGATGCGCCGAACTATACGCCGCGCATTTCCGGCCTGGTGGATGAAGACGGCAACTACTGCCTCAATATCCTGAAGTCGGTGGATCCCAACGGCACCGGCTGCGTCCGTGAAACCTTTGAATATCCGGCCGTGGCAGGGCTTGGCCACTTCCTGCATACCTATGAAACCAACGGGGATCCGATCCCGAGCTTTACCGGGGAACCGGAACGGGTGGCCATCCTGAACGACATTCAGGAATTCACTGACCTGATCTGGAACAATCTCGATGAGGACAACAAGATTTCCCTGTTTGTCCGTTATACAAATCTGCGTGACGGCTGGCGTGACCAGCGCATCATCAACAAGAACAAGTGAGGATAAAGACAATGAAGGAACTGGAACTGAAGTACGGCTGCAATCCCAATCAGAAGCCGGCAAGCATCTACATGAAGGACGGATCGGAACTGCCGCTCAAGGTTCTCTCCGGCCGGCCGGGCTATATCAATTTCCTGGATGCCCTGAATTCCTGGCAGCTGGTCAAGGAACTCAAGGAAGCGACAGGCCTGCCGAGTGCCGCCAGCTTCAAGCATGTTTCCCCGGCCGGGGCAGCCGTAGGCTATCCGCTGACCGATGTGGAGAGAAAGATTTACTTCGTTAAAGAAGATGCCGAACTGTCGCCGATTGCCTGCGCCTATATCCGGGCCCGCGGTACCGACCGGCTGTCCTCCTACGGTGACTTTGCGGCGCTGAGCGATGTATGCGACGCAGCCGTGGCGGAATACCTGAAGGCAGAAGTCTCCGACGGCATCATCGCCCCGGGCTATACACCGGAAGCGCTGGAGATCCTGAAGACCAAGAAGAAGGGCAACTACAACGTCATTGAAATCGATCCGGACTATGTCCCGGCGGCCCAAGAATGCAAGGATGTCTTCGGCATCACCTTCGAGCAGGGCCACAACAACTTCAGGATCGACGCGTCCCTGCTGGAGAATATCGTGACGGCCAACAAGGAACTGCCGGAAGCTGCGAAGATCGATATGATCGTCTCGCTGATTACCCTGAAGTACACCCAGTCCAACAGTGTCTGCTATGTCAAGAACGGCCAGGCCATCGGGGTCGGGGCCGGTCAGCAGAGCCGCATTCACTGCACCAGACTGGCCGGCCAGAAGGCCGACAACTGGTGGCTGCGCCAGAATCCGAAAGTCCTCGCCCTGCCGTTCAAGGAAGGGGTCAGAAGGGCAGACCGCGACAATGCGATTGATGTCTATATCTCCGATGAATACGAGGATGTCCTGCGGGATGGCGAATGGCAGAAGGTCTTCACCGAACAGCCGGCCCCGCTGACCCGCGAAGAGAAGAAGGAATGGATCGCGAAGCAGACCGGCCTGACCGTCGGCTCCGATGCGTTCTTCCCGTTCGGGGACAACGTTGAGCGGGCCCGCAAGTCCGGCGCGGCCTACATCGCCGAACCGGGCGGCTCGATCCGCGATGACAACGTCATTGAAACAGCCGATAAATACAACATTGTCATGTGCTTCACCGGCATGCGGCTGTTCCATCACTGAGAAAGGGACTGCAGATACTATGAACCTGATGGTTATTGGCGGCGGCGGCCGGGAACACGCAATTATTCAGAAACTGAAGGAAAACCCGGACGTCACGAAGATCTGGTGTCTGCCGGGCAACGGCGGGATTGCGGCCGATGCCGAATGTGTGCCGATCGGGGCCGAAGATATTGCGGCCCAGGTGGAATTCGCCCGCAGCCATGAAATCGACTATGTCGTCGTGGCGCCGGACAACCCGCTGGCCCTGGGGGCAGTTGATGCGCTGGAAGAAGCCGGGTTCCCCTGCTTCGGACCGCGGAAAAACGCTGCCATCATCGAAGCATCCAAGGCTTTCTCCAAGGATCTGATGAAGAAGTACAATATCCCGACGGCAGCCTACGAAATCTTTACCGATCCGCAGGCGGCCATCGCCTATATCGATGCCCATGAAGTACCGATTGTCATCAAGGCGGATGGTCTGGCCCTGGGCAAGGGGGTCATCATTGCGATGAGCCATGAGGAAGCCCGCCAGGCTGTACATGAGATGATGGAAGAAAGCAAGTTCGGCAATGCCGGCAGCACCATCGTCATCGAAGAATTCCTGGAAGGACCGGAAGTGTCCGTGCTCAGCTTTACCGACGGCAAGACCCTGATCCCGATGGTCTCCTCGATGGACCATAAGCGGGCCAAGGACAATGACGAGGGCCTGAATACCGGCGGGATGGGCGCCATCGCCCCGAATCCGTACTATACGGACGCCATTGCCGAGGAGAGCATGCGGACCATCTTCATGCCGACCCTGCGGGCTATGGAAGCTGAAGGCAGACCGTTCAAGGGCTGTCTGTACTTCTCATTGATGCTGACAAAGAACGGGCCGAAGGTCATCGA
>JAFWEA010000323.1 GCA_017543005.1 Solobacterium sp.
AACGGGGCCATGATCTGGTCCGCCGCTTCAATCAGGGTTGTTTTGCGGCCGGCATGGATCAGGTTTTCCGCCACTTCACAGCCGATAAAGCCGCCGCCGATGACCGCCACTTCCTGCACTTCATGGGTCTGCAGGTATTCATCCAGCTTCTGGATGTCCACAACATTACGGACCGTAAAGACATTCTCACAGTCAATTCCCTCGATCTTCGGCAGGATCGGGACGCCGCCCGGGGACAGGACCAGCTTGTCATAGGCTTCCTCGTATTCTTCCCCGTCATCTGCTTTCCGGACGGTAATTGTCTTCTTCTGCGGATTGACGGCGATGACTTCGCTGCCGGTGCGGACATCAATGTTGTACTGTTTCTTGAACCGTTCCGGGGTCATCATGATCAGCCGCTGTGCTTCCGCAACCGTCCGGCTCAGATAGTACGGCAGGCAGCAGTTGGAGAATGATACATGCGGGCCGCGCTCAAAAATCGTAATATCCGCCATTTCATCCAGGCGCCGGATTCTGGCCGCAGCCGAAGCACCGCCGGCGACACCGCCGACAATCAGAATGCGTTTGCTCATGTTTATTGTTCTCTCTTTCTTTTCCGGAAACATCTCTTGCTCATTCCCGGGTTTCTGATTTTATTCTATACCAGGTGTTCTTCTTCATGCACGGAAGAACCGCTTTTTTTCTCAGGGCTGACAGCTTTCCACAAACCACTTGTCCTTTTCCAGAAAAAGATGCTTCCGCTGCCCCTGCACCATGCACACATAGCGGACGCCGCAGCCGCCGACCGGCGACACCCGCCGGCTGACATTCAGCACCTGGTCCACCTTGTACTTCCGCCCGTCTTCCCAGCAGATATACATCGGGGTCAGCTTGCCGCTTTTCCTGTGTATGGCAATCACATCCACATATTTCTTATACAGATCCATCCGTCATCGACTTCCTTCCGCCGAACCGGCCGGCCGGACCCGGGATATGCTCCGCCGTATAGACCGGATCCGCCAGTTCTGTGTCCATCAGTGTACAGCCGCGTCTGACCATGCCGGCCCCAAACCTTTCCCGGATATCATCACAGGCTTTTTCCAGGCTGCGCAGCCGGTCCCGCCGCTTTTCATCCGTAAACAGGGACAGCTGCCTGCTGCTTTCGGCAATGCTCAGTTCCGTCAGGGTCAGCCCCGCTGCCCGCAGCGGCTTTGTCAGCGTATATTTCTCTTTCAGCAGGGCCATGCTTTCACGCCACAGTTCCGCTCCGAGATCCGTACCTGCCGGCAGTTTTCTCTGCACCGTCTGCCATTTCAGATCCGTCGTACGCAAAGACACGGCAATTACCCGGCATTCCATTCCAAGCTGCCGCAGCCGGGCCGTCAGCTGTTCGGCCACAATGCAGAAAACAGCCGATAAATCTTCAAAACTGTCCACGTCCCGCATCATCGTGACTGTCATGCCGAGCGCTTCCTGCGGTTTCTGAAAGCCATACGCCGCTACCCCTTCCTGATCCTCGCCGCGGGCAGCCGTCCGCATGATCTCGCCGGGCAGGCCGAACACTTCCCGCAGCTCAGACACCGGATAGACCGCAAGGTCCCCGATTGTATTCACCCCGAGCAGCCGCAGCCGGCCGGCGGAAGCCGGACCGACATGCATCAGTTCCCTGACCGGCCGCG
>JAFWEA010000029.1 GCA_017543005.1 Solobacterium sp.
AAAACCTCCTCTTATTCTTCGTTGTAGTTTCGCAGACCACACACGAATTATATGCCAGGAGGCTTTTTCATGATCTCTTCGCTTAAGCTTTTTGGACCCCCGGACTATCCGGGGGTTTTAATGGCTTTGCCAACTAAAAAAGGCTCATCCGCAGATGAGCCCATACAGGTAAGTGTTTTGGTTCAGCCTCAGAAAATCATCGGGATGATGAAGCCGGCGAAGAAGACGGAAGCGATGGTAACAGTGGTGAAACCGGAGACGATGATCGGCGGCAGGACGTGGTCGTGGATCTTCGCTCTTGTTTCTTCGTCGCAGTCCAGAGAACGGCAGACTTCTTCGGTGATGATCTGGGTGCCCGGGTAACCGATGGTGCAGCAGATCGCGATCGCCGCAGCCAGACGCCAGTCAACCTTGAGGACACGGCCCATGACGGAACCGAAGATCATGATAAAGACGGCACCGACGAGCAGGGTGACGATCAGCGGCAGAACCATTGCCTTCAGGTCATCCATGGAAATGGTAGCCAGGGATGTGAAGCAGATGCACATGACGCACAGCATCAGGAAACCGTTGGCGTGTGCCTGAACATGGGAGTTCTTCGGCAGGAAGCCGATCGCATAGGCAACGATACCGACGAGCAGGTACATGACGTTGACGTTGATGATACCGCCGGTTGCGGTGGAAAGCAGGTAACCGATGAAGGCAACAATGGCAATGCGGGCAAAGACAGTGTTGTCGCCAGCCATGAACTTCGGGAAGCCCTTGATCAGCTTCGGCTTTTCATTGGCTTCACCGGCAGAGAGATCCTGCATGACGATCTTGCCTTCCAGGATGGCATTGCAGTACAGACGCAGCATGTTGGAGCAGATCGGCAGACCGACAAAGCCCTGACAGCCGATGACCAGCATAGCGAACGCCGCCAGGTCATTACGGCCGGCTTCCATAGCCGCAGCAGATGTCATCTGCCCGGCAATAATACCGCCGGAAATCGGGGCGGAAGCAGCGAGTGCCCACTCACGGCCGACGATCCAGGAACTGACGGTGAACGAAGCAAGCGCCAGACCAACCAGCGCGAACAGCGCGATGGAAACGGTCTTCCACTGTGCCAGCAGCGTCGGCAGTTCAATCATGGTGCCCATACTGACCAGCAGCAGCGCGATGGCGAAGCCGCCGGCAATGGTCGGCAGACCGGTTGATGCGATGGAATCCGCAGGAATTATGCCTGTCTGGAAACCAACCAGATAGAAGATCATGGCGATCAGCAGGCCGCTGATTCTGGACTTTGTCAATGAGCTGACCCAGTCACCGATTGCCATAAAGATGACAAACACCATGAATGAGAATAATGGAGTCCACATAGATATAATCCCCCTTTTGGCCTCTGAACAATCCTTCCCCTGAAGGATGTAGTGTCATTATAGAAATCCTTTTTTTCATTGGCAAGAAAAATTTTCTCAAATGTTTTCATCATTATGAAAACAAATGACATGATTTTCAATCGTACCCTTGTGTTTAATGGGTAATATGCTTTTGTAGAGCCTGTGTAAATAATTTCATAAAATAGATATTATTAATATTATGAATTTATTATAAAAACATTATAATCATAAATATTATAAAAGAATCCGGTCCGGATCCTTTATTAATCTATATATAAGGTATAAATCAGGCTGCCTGGTGATCGCTGATGTAGTCCAGGGTGCGGTGTGTCTTGCCGTAAATGACCGACACAATGTACCGGAACCACAGATCGATATTAAAGGCCCACCAGACCCAGTTGATGCTCTTGTGGAGGATCTGGCCAAACAGGATGACCAGCGCGACCCGCAGGATGACGCCGAGTAGGCTGATGATGGACGGCACCTTTTCATGACCGGTTGCCCGGATATAGCCGGAGATAACCTTGGCCATGTGCTGCGGGATCTGCGAGAAGACCATTGCGAACAGATAGGAATAGCCGATCGTGATCAGTTCCTGCTTGTCGGTCAGGAAACGCAGGATAAACGTGGAGCCGAAGCCCAGGAAAGCCATGGTCAGACCGCAGACAATCAGGCAGAAGAAGTTCAGCCGGGAATAATAGCGCCGGTACAGATGATCATCACGGGCGCCGATGGCCAT
>JAFWEA010000324.1 GCA_017543005.1 Solobacterium sp.
AGGAAGGGTGTAAAACAGTATGTCATTTTTAACCGGACCGATGCATCATCATCTGGATGGACATAAGGATCTTACCAACCACAAGGAAATCCTCCGGCTGGAAGAACCCGATGTCATTTGGATTCCGCTTAACAACGGAGCCGCTCCCTGTACACCACTGGTCAATGTCGGGGACGAGGTGAAAGTCGGCACAAAAATCGCGGAAAGAAATGATCATTTTTATCTGCCTCTGTTCTCACCGGTTTCCGGTACCGTCACTGGTATTGAGAAGAAGATGAACAGCAGCATGAAGATGGTCGATCACATGCGAATTGAGAATGACCACAAGAAGACGGTCGAAAAGCCTTTCGAACCTTTCGACTACGAGAAGGCAACCCGGGAAGAACTGCTGGACTTCGTCAAGAATGCCGGTATGCTCGGTCTGGGCGGCGCCGGCTTCCCGACGTACGTCAAGTATCTGAAGCCGGAAGGCATCAAGTCGTTCATCATCAACGGTGTGGAATGTGAGCCGTATCTGACCACTGACTACCGCAGCATGATGGACAATCTTGAACTTCTCAAGACAGGCACACTTGCCATGTTCAAGCTGAGCAAGGCTGAACGGGGATGCGTTGCCGTCAAGGAAGACAAGGTCGACCTGATTGCCGAACTGAAGAAGACATTTGAAGGCACGCCGATCGAGATCCGCACCGTACCGGATATCTATCCGGCCGGCTGGGAAAGAACTCTGGTCTGGCTGCTCGAACAGAAGCGGTATGACCGCTTGCCGGCAGAAGTCGGATGCATCATCAACAATGCGTCCACAGCCATCGCCCTGGCAGACGCGCTGCTCAACGGTATGCCGGTCACCCACAAACTGGTGACGGTCTCCGGTGATGGCGTTGCGGATCCGCACAACGTATACGTTCCGGTCGGAACCACGGCCCATGATATCGTCCAGGCCTGCGGCGGCTATACCTCCGAAGACTGCATGATCATTGCCGGCGGCCCGATGATGGGTTCTGCCATTCCGAACGACACCTTCGTTGTCGGCCCGGCCAACAACGGTCTGACTGTTCTGAAACATGAACCGCTCAATGTCGTCAAGTGCCTGCGCTGCGGCAAGTGCACCGAAATGTGCCCGTCCGGTCTGGAACCGGTCCGCATCAACAACGCCGAAAAGGTCAAGGACATTGACACACTGAAGAAACTGGACACGCTGTCCTGCATCGAATGCGGTCTGTGCAGCTATATCTGCCCGTCTAAGATTGATGTGACAGAGGGGATCCGCAGAGCCAAGCGCTACATGGCGCTTGTGAAGAAGTAAGGGGGAAATGAAACAATGAAGCTTACTTTTGAACCGGCCCCGCATTACAGAAGTCCGCAGAGCACGGGCGGCATCATGAAAGAACTGACGCTGTGCCTGTGTGCGGTAACCCTGTTTGCGGTCATCTATTATACGATGGCATTCGGGGCCAGCTACGGTCTGCGGGTTGTCATCATGATGGTGCTGGCAGTATGTGCCGGCTGCGCTACGGAAGCAGTCTATTACAAAGCAACAAAGCAGGATATCAAGAAGGGCATCCTGTCGTCCTATCCGTGGGTAACGGCAATGATCCTGACCCTGATCTCCTCGATTGACAACAGCTACTATGCAATCGTCGTCTCCGTCGTGATTGCCATCATCTTCGGCAAGCTGGTCTTCGGCGGTTTCGGTCAGAATATCTTCAACCCGGCAGCGTTCGGTGAAGCCATTCTGATGAACAGCTTCGCAGCTGCCAAGAGCGCTGACTTCGCAACCGGCGCTACCCCGACCCAGGCCATGAACACCTACGGCTGGATGCTGTCGGCGGAAAACTTCAATGCCATGGTCGGCAAGTACGGCGGCCTGGGCAGAATGCTGCTGGGTCAGTACCCGAGCACCATCGGCAGCACCTGCGCCATTCTGATCCTGATCTGCGGTATCGTCATGATCATCCGCAAGGATATCGACTGGCAGGCTCCGGTCTTCTACATCGGCACGATCTTCGTGGTATCCCTGCTGATCGGCCTGATGCATGGTGCCGGTGTCTGGTACGCCGTGTTCCAGGTCCTGGCCGGCGGTGTCATGTTCGGCGGCGTCTTCATGATGACCGATCCGGTCACTTCACCGGTAACGATTCCCGGCCGCGTCATCTTCGCAGTCGGCGCAGCCTGCTTCACACTGATCTTCCGTCTGCGGTCCAACATGGCTGACGGCGTCCTGTATTCCATCCTGCTGATGAATATGCTGACCCCGGCCATTGACAAGCTCATGGACGGCAACCAGATCAAGAATGCTGCCAAGAATGCCCGGACAGTGCTGATTGCCTGTGCGGTCATGCTGGCCATTACACTTGGCATCGGCTTTATCGCCGAGGGCAAGCTGCCGGCCGGTGCTGCAGTGGAAAAGGCATCTGAAACGATGACGACAGAAACCGCTGCGGTTGTACCGGAAGTGCTGTACGCAGATTCTGCGGCAGGGAACTGAGGAGGCGACACGTATGAATAAAGATTCTATGGCTTACAAGGGTGTGCTTCTCGGCGTCCTGTGCGCATTCTGCGGTCTGGCTCTGTCCGGCGTCAATGCGATTACTGCACCGAAGATCGCCGAAGCGAGAATGGCCAAGATTCAGGCCAATCTGGAACAGTTCTATCCGGGTGCCACATTCTCGGAAATCACAGATTATCAGGATGATACCAAAATGGTTACCGGTGTCTATGAAGCAGAAGGCAAGGGAATGATCTATAACCTGAAGGTTACCGGATACAATTCCTCAGGCTTCACCTTCATGATTGCCTATAACGATGACGGTACAGTCGCCGGCTTCACACCGATTGAACAGAATGAAACAAGCGGCTTCGGTTCCCGCTGCTTCGAACCTGAATATATCGATCAGATTCTGAGCCTGACGGCAGATGACGAAGCACCGCTGTTGAGCGGCGCAACGCTGACATCAACAGCAATCCGGAACGGTATGGCCGCAGCCAGTGCGCTGTTTGAGGCCGGCAAGTAAGGAAGGGGGTTGAAATCATGACTGCAGTTGAAAATAAAGAAGCCAAGATGGGTTTCTTCAAGGAAATGATCTACAACAACCCGGTATTCGGACTGTATCTGGGTATCTGCTCCTGCCTTGCCATCACCACAACCATTACCAATGCCATCGGCATGGGCATGGCGGTTATCGTCGTCCTGGTCATGTCGAATATTCTCGTCTCGCTGATTGCGCCGATCACACCGGATGAAATCCACATCCCGGTCTACATCGTCATCATCGCTTCGCTGGTTACGATTGTCGGCATGGTCATGCAGGCTTACATGCCTTCGCTGTATTCTTCCCTGGGTGCGTTCATCGACCTGATCGTCGTTAACTGCATTATCCTGGGCCGCGCTGAAGCATATGCCTGCAGCCACAATCCGGTTGAGTCTGCCCGTGACGGTCTCATGATGGGCCTGTCCTACACATTCAGTGTTCTGGCCATGTCCCTGATCCGTCAGCTTCTGGGTACCGGCGTGCTGTCGTTCACAAACCCGTTCACAAACATCGAAGTATTTGCTTTCCGGATCATTCCGAAGGGCTATGAAATCGGTGTCTTCACAACGCAGACAGGCGCGTTCCTGACCTTTGCGGTTCTGGCCGCTCTGGTTGCCGCATACAAGAATGCCAACGACAAGAAGGTCGCTGAAGCTGAAAAGGCCAGAAAGGTCGCTGCTGCCAAGGCGGCTGCCGAGGCCAAGAAAGCCGCTGCTGCCAAAGCCGCTGCCGCCAAGGCGGAAGCCGTAAAGGCAGAAGCTCCTGCCGCACCGGCACCGGCCGCAAAAGCCGAGGAGGTTAAATAATGAATCTCTTTACGATCTTTATCAGCGCCCTGCTGATCAATAACGTCATTCTGTCGAAGTTCCTCGGCATGTGCCCGTTCATGGGTGTATCCACCAAGCTGGACTCTGCTGTCGGCATGGGTCTGGCGGTTACATTCGTCATCTTCGGTGCTTCGGTCATCTCCTGGTTCCTGTACTACTACGCTCTGGTACCGCTGGGGCTGGAATACATGGAACTGATCTGCTTCATCCTGCTGATCGCGTCCTTCGTTCAGTTCGTTGAAATGTTCGTCAAGAAGTCATCCCCGGGCCTGTACAAGTCCCTGGGTATCTTCCTGCCGCTGATCACAACAAACTGCGCCGTTCTCTACGTCGCACAGGACAACATTACACAGGGCTATACACTGATTGAAACCATGGTCAACTCGGTTGCCGTGCCGCTGGGCTTCATGCTCATGCTGGTCATTTTCGCAACCATCCGTGAACGCCTGAACGGCAACGATGTCCCGGAATCCTTCCGCGGCAACCCGATTGCCTTCATCGTCGCAGCGATCATGGCCATCGCCTTCACTGCCTTTGCCGGTCTGGTATAAAGCATGAAGGCACTGTATGCAATTCTGATCGCCGGGGTGCTGCTGGGCATATACATTGCTCTGTATGTGGCCAACCACAACACACCGGTGCCGGAAGGCTGTGAAAATCTGAAACCGGACTGTGCAGCCTGCGGGATCAAGGATTGTGCAGTCAGAAATGATGTAGTGAGAAAGGGGTAACTGTCATTATGAATATGATTAAGGCTCTTGTCCTGATGCTGGCTCTTGGTGCGGTATGCGGACTGATTCTCGGCTTTGCGTCCATCAAGTTCCATGTTGAAGTTGATAAGCGGGTTGAGGAAGTCCTGGGCATGCTGCCGGGTTACAACTGCGGCGGCTGCGGCTTCCCGGGCTGCTCCGGTATGGCTGAGGCACTCTGTGAAGGCAGTGCAGACGTATCTCAGTGCAAGCCGAGCAAAGCGGATGCCAAGGATGCCATCAAGGCTTACCTGAAGGAACATCCGGCCGGCGGAAATTAAATCTGTCATACTGTTGAGACAAGGCGGAATTATCTGCCTTGTCTTTTTTGCGTTATCTGCTGTTGCGGTGCGAATAACATAGATGGAGGTCAACCGTATGAATGTGAAAAAACAAGTCATCATCAAGATCGGTGCCTGCCTGGTCATCGCACTGCTGATCATTGCGCTGAACTGCATCGGCTTTGCCATCCGGCTGAATGCCATGCTGGATCTGCGGCCGACCTGCATCGCCGCCAGGGATATCCCGCCCCGTTCCCTGATCACCGAGAAGGATATCCTGGAAATCAAAGTGCCGGGAGCGTATCTGCTTGAGCATACCTGCAGTGACAAAAAAGAGATCATCGGCAAGTATACGGATATACAGGGGATGATCCCGGCCGGTTCGTGTTTCTTTGAAGAGATGCTCTATGATGAGCAGGAACTGCCGGATTATCCTTCCGCCCAGCTGCGGCCAGGACAGGCAGCCTACACGCTGGAAACAGATCTGGCCCATATGGGCGGTACGATTCTGCCGGGGCAGCGGCTGGATCTGTATGTGGTGCTGGACCGGAAGAATGATACGCCGGTGTCAGGGTGTCTGTTGGAGAATGTACGGCTGCTGGCCGTCAAGGATCATAAGGGACTCGATTTGACCGATGAAAACAGCACCGGCATCCCGTATCTGGCGGTGCTGGCCGTCAGTCAGAAGGATGTGGAGCTGCTGTCCCTGGCAGAGAAGGCCGGTGAGATCCGCATGTTTTCCACCGACAACACCTACAGTACAGCGAAGGAAGCCCAGCTGGTGGTCAGCGAGGATATGCTGGAACTGCTCAAGAGCGGTGCTTCAGATCATATATAACAAAAAAGACCGTATCTGCATACGGTCTCAATTTGCCTCTGGGGCGACTGATGGGACTCGAACCCACGAAATGCTGGAGCCACAATCCAGTGTGTTAACCAACTTCACCACAGCCGCCATAAAGCATTTATAATAATACCGTAATCAGATCTCGAAAGCAAGATGAGGATACTAAAAACACAAAAAAAAGAAAAGCACATGATTGTGACGGTGGCCGGAAAACCGGTGGAGCTGGTGCTGGTCCGCAAGCGGATCAAACGCATGCACCTGCGCACTGACGGGGAAAAGCTGCTGGTCTCCTGCCCGTACGGGGTCAGCGAGGCCGAAGTGCTGTACTTTGTAAAGGCCAGTGAAGCCTGGATCATCAAAGCCATAGCTCGCCAGCAGACCCGTGAGGAAATCAACCGCGAGGGGGCAGCGGGCAGTGAACTGTACTGGCTCGGGGAGCCGAAACGGATCCGCTATGTGCCGGCCAACCGGGACAGACTGGTCATAACAGAGAGGGAAGCCATCTTCTATCTGAAGGAAAAAACGGAAGAAAGAATCACGAAGGCTTTCCGCAAAACAGCAGCGGAAGAACTGCTCAGGATGGCTGAGCGGGAGCGGGCTGCCTGGGATGAAAGGATCTGTCTGGCTTACGGTCTGCCCTTGCCGGAGATCCGGGTGCGGCACATGATCAGCCGCTGGGGTGTATGCCACATCAGGACCAGACAGATTGTTCTGAGTACCCGTCTGATTCATTATCCGCCGCAGGGGTTCTCCTATGTTCTGCTGCATGAATATGTTCACTTCCTGGTGCCGGATCATTCCCGGAATTTCTATGCCATCGTGGCAAAACACATGCCTGACTATAAAGAGAAAATGCGTGTTTTGAAACAAGTTTCATAGTTTCATGAAATTTTCACAAGTTTTCAGGGATTACTGTCTGGTTCATATTGAAGTATCACGGATTTCCGTTAAAATATGGTTAGAAGTAATTCTGCATACGATTGGAGCTGAATGATCATGATTCAAGGCAAGGTAACTGTTTTCATTGTCCCACAGGTTCCCACAAAGGAGACAGTTGTTTTGCGCGGGTTTGTGAATCATTCGGAATATGGTTTTTAAGATGGACGTATATCCATCTTTTTTGTCCATACAGATCGATTAGAATGGGAGGAGATTTTTATGGATCAGATTAATCAAGAATTCTTCGATGCAGCAGCAAGAGGCGACTTCGAGAAGGTTTGCTCGATGGTCTCCAAAGGCGCCAACATCAACATCGCGAATGGTGACGGCCGGACAGCACTGATGCGCAGTGCCAAGCGCGGCTATGTGGACATCGTACGTTTCCTGCTGGACAACGGGGCCGACCCGCGGGCAAGGGACAAGAACAACAAGACAGCTCTGATGGGGGCTGCCAAAAAGGGACACCTGGAAATCTGCCGTATGCTGGAACATGCCGGCGCGGATGTCAATTCTCATGACAACAAGGGCCGTACAGCCATGATGAGAGCTGCTCTGCTGGGCGAAACAGAGATTGTTGAATATCTCATCAGCAAGGGTGCAGATGTCAATGCGACCGACGAAGACGGCCGGACCGCACTGATGGAAGCCGTCAATGCGTACAAGGAAGACATCATCAAGATCCTGGTCGACAATGGCGCCAACATCAACGCAATTGACAAGCGCGGCTGCACAGCACTGATGCGGGCTGCGTACATCGGCTATCCGGGCCTGGTCAAGTTCCTGCTTGAGCATGGCGCCGCAAAAGAACAGACTGACTATGACGGTCACATGGCAATCCACTATGTCCGCAAGGAATGCTTCGCGGATCTGAAGGATATTCTGGCATAAGGGAGGACAGCAAAATGAAAGACTATCTGGCAAATGAAGTAAGAAACGTTGTTGTCCTGGGACACTCCGGGGCCGGCAAGAGCACGGTCGTCGAGGCATGCCTGTATTTCACCAAGGCAATTGAAAGATTCGGCACCAACGCCGACGGTACATCTGCTCTGAATTTTGATCCGGAAGAAGGCAAGCGCGGACTTTCCTGCTACTGCCATCTGGCACCGGTTGAATGGAAGGGCAAGAAGATCAACTTCATCGATACCCCAGGTTACATGGACTATGAAGGTGAAGAAATCACCGGTCTGGCTGTCGGTGACAACGCGCTGATCGTTGTCGATGCCAAGGAAGGCGTCGAAGCCGGCACCGAAAGAGCCTGGAAGGAAGCTGTAAGCAAGCGCAAGCTGCCGACCATCTTCTTCGTCAACAAGATGGATGATCCGAACGCTCATTTCGATGATGTCCTGGCCAAGATCCGTGATCAGTTCGGCAAGAGTGTCATTCCGTTTGAAATGCCGATCGTCAAGGACGGTCAGGCTATCGGTTCCGTCAACATTCTGCGCAAGAAGGCCTGGTATTTCGACAACCGCAATGAAGCGCAGGAAGTCCCGGCTGAACTGGCTGACAAGGTCGAAGAATACTACATGGAAATCACCGAAGCGATTGCCATGACCGACGAAGAACTGATGGAAAAGTTCCTGATGGAAGAAGAGTTCGACGTTCATGAGATCGCCAAGGGTCTGCGGATCGGTGTCCGCAGCGGTGACATCCGCCCGGTATACTGCGGCTCTGCCATCGACCAGATCGGTATCGAACGTCTGATGGACCTGATTACCGAATACTTCCCGAGCTATGCCGAGAAGGGTCACATCAAGGCGCTGAATGCCAAGGGCGATACCATTGACATGGAAACCAATGAACACGAAGCACTCTCTGCCTTCGTCTTCAAGACAACAATTGACCCGTTCGTCGGCCGGATCTCCTATCTGAAGGTCATGAGCGGTGTCCTGAACTCTGATTCCCAGGTGGTCAATTCCGTCAAGGATGCCAACGAAAAGATCGGCCAGGTCTATGTCATCAACGGCAAGTATCAGGTTGGTGTCGGCAAGCTGTTCACCGGTGATATCGGTGCCGTTGTCAAGCTGCAGAATACCGAAACCAACGATACCCTGTGCTCGACCAACAAGGTTGTCCACTACGCACCGATTGAATATCCGCAGCCGAACCTCGGCATGGCAATCTGGCCGAAGACCAAGAACGATGAAGACAAGATGAGCATCGGCATCCGCAACATGTGCGATGAAGACAAGACCATCCGTCTGGAAAAGAATGCCGAAACCCATGAACAGGTTCTCTATGGTCTGGGTGATCAGCACATCGATCTGATTCTGTCCAAGCTCAAGTCCAAGTACAAGGTAGAAGTCACGACCACTGTCCCGACGGTTCAGTACCGTGAGACCATCCGCGGCACAGCTGAGGCCCAGGGCCGTCACAAGAAGCAGAACGGCGGTGCCGGTCAGTTTGGTGACGTCTGGGTACGGTTCGAACCGTGCGACAGCGAAGACATGGTATTCGCCGAGGAAGTCTTCGGCGGCGCTGTCCCGAAGCAGTACTTCCCGCCGGTTGAACAGGGTCTGCGTGAATGCATGGAGAAGGGCCCGCTGGCCGGCTTCAAGGTCGTCGGTGTCAAGGCAACTCTGTTTGACGGTTCCTACCATCCGGTTGACTCCAAGGAAGTCGCCTTCAAGGAAGCAGCCCGTCTGGCTTACAATGCGGCTATGCCGAAAGCCAAGCCGGCTCTGCTGGAACCGATCGGCAAGGTCGAAATCATCGCTCCGGAAAGCTATACCGGTACACTGATGGGAGACTTCACCAAGCGCAGAGGCCTGATTCTGGGTATGGACCTCGATGAGAACGGTGACCAGAGAATGGTCGGCGAAGCACCGATGAGTGAAATGCTGACATATGCCAACGAACTGCGTTCCATGACCCAGGGCCGCGGCAAGTTCACAATTGCCTTCGACCGTTACGAGATCGCTCCGCGTGAAGTGGCTGAAAAGGTCATCGCAGCTGCGCAGGCAAAGAAGAACGCATAAACAAAATCATTGACTGACTGCAGGGCAACCTGCTCTCAATACCCGAAAGCCGCCGTGACATCCCATTCCGGCGGCTTTCATTATGCTGAAAATAAAAAAATGGTGCCGGTGGTCGGACTCGAACCGACACGGTATCGCTACCAAGGGATTTTGAGTCCCTCACGTCTACCTATTCCATCACACCGGCGAAAATCCTTATTATTTTAACGCATGCACGGGAATCTTGTAAACACGCAAAACGGCACCGGAAATTGTTACAGTTTGCATTCAGGCTGTCTCATCATCTCGCTGAGTCACCTTGTTATAATTTGAAAAAGGCAGCGCAATGGAGAAGTGGACCCGGAAACGAATCATCGAGACATTTACGGAACTGGTATCGAAATACAGCTATGAAGGTGTAACCGTCCAGCATATCCTGGAAAAGGCGGAAGTATCCAAGACGACCTTTTACCGTTATTTCAAGGACAAAGCCGATGTCATGGATGCCCGCTTCCGGACATTGTATGACGAAGCCGTGGCCCGCAGTGACTGTCGCAGCCTGCAGGACCTGTTCACCATCCTGCTCAGACAGTCGCGGGAACAGACTGACCAGTACGCCATGTTCGCCACGACCGGCTTCAATTCCTACCGGGAATTCGTCTACCGCTATACCGTCACCATGGGGCAGATCATCATGGAAACGGCCTGGGGCCGGGCGGTGACGGAAGAGGAGAAGTTCTATATATCCTTCTTCTGTGCCGGCGGGGCGAAAATCCTGCAGGACTGGGCCCGCGGCAGGCAGTTTGCGGAACTGAGCGCGGAGGAGGTGGCGGCCCGGATGTGCCGGATGATCCATCCCCGCTACCAGGTCAGACTGGATGATGCCATGCGGGCTGAACTGCTGATACGCATGAAAAAGAGGAACTGATCGGCTGATCCGTTCCTTTTTGTAACGGATGCCCGCTTCCGTGTCTTAGCAGGAAAAAGTGCTTCTGATATCGTGATGCCGGGAGGATATCAGAATGAAAGATACCTATAAGATTATTATCTGGGGTCTCGGCTCGGTCGGCCGCAGTGCCCTGCAGATCATCAACCGGCGCAGTTCCCTGGAACTGGTGGCGGCCTATGACGTGGATCCGAAGAAAATCGGCAGGGATGCCGGCGAAGTGTGCGGCTTTGAAGCATGCAACGTTAAGGTATCAGCCGACCGGGAAGAAGTGCTCAACACTCCGGCGGATATCGTGCTGTACTACGCGTCCTCGGTCTGGGACAAGGGGAGCCTGCCGGACTTTGAAACCTGCACGGCCAATGTCGACGATATCGTTGATTTCCTGAATCACGGCAAGAACGTGGCAACGACCATCTCGATTTACTATTCGGCCAAAAATGCCCCGGCCTACTTTGCGAGAATCGATGAAGCAGCTCGCAGCCATGGTGTGACCTTTACCCAGATGGGTATTTTCCCGGGTCTGTTTACCCCGTACCTGCCGACGGTCTTTGCCCTGCTGGCCAGAAAGGTAAACCGGTGCATCATCTACGGCGGCCAGGATGACTCCGCCAACACAGCCCCGTGGGTCAACTTCCTGTGCTATGGCAAGACGGTTGAGGATATTCCGGCAGCCCAGTTTGCCTTCCTGAAGAACCTGTTCTATACCTACTACGGGCCGACGGTCATCGAGATTACCGAGCGGGCCGGTCTGGAATATGATGAATACCGCTGCGAAGTGGAACAGATTCCGGCCGATGCCGAAATCACCACCCCGAATGCGCACATCCTGCCGGGCACCATCGGCTGCCATGTCTTCAAGATGGCAACCTACAAGGACGGTCAGGAAGTGGTCGGCTTCCATTTCAACCACAAGGGATCCAATGAGATCCTGAAGGATTACACCGTAGACAAGATGATTGAGTTTGACGGTGAACCGCACATCAAGGTGGAAATTGAAGGCATCATCGATCACTATGATCCGTTCTTGACTAGCGCGGCCCCGAGCGTGAATATGATTCCGGCCATTGTGGCAGCCGAACCGGGCTACCGTGATGCCCTGGACATTCCGCTGGGTTACCTGCCGAAATAACCGAGTACCGGAAAGACAGCTGCGGCTGTCTTTTTTATTTTAAAGTCCCAATTTGCACTGCGTTGGTAAACAACGCTAATAACGGTATAATTAATTCGTTCTGGAAAGGGAACACCTAGGAACCTTTCAGGAATGAATTAATGCTAGGGCTTGGCGGTCCGTTAA
>JAFWEA010000325.1 GCA_017543005.1 Solobacterium sp.
ATTTGATTTAGCTCTTAACTGATTCTCTTGATCAGTTTATTCCATAAATTTCTTGACGTTTCGTTGCTTAATTCCTGTTCAGTTTTCAAAGATCACTCGCTTCGGTTTTCCTCACCTCAGCAAATCAAGAGTTTACTACTTGATTTCCGATGTGTCAATACTTTTTTCAAAATATTTTTTCGGAAATTTCAGCAGCTTTCCGCTTGTTAAAAAAGCGTGCTCCTGCCCGCACATTGAACTTCATCTTCATTGTAATAACTGCAATGGAAACAGAATTCAGTGTGATTGAGATCTCTCTCAAATGGGATTTCAATATAGCACGCTTTTCTGATTTGTGCCACAAATTTTTTTATTTTTTTACAAAAAAATTCCCGCACATCCGTACGGGAATCTCTTATATGTTTATAAACTGGCTTACTTGGCCATGGCGGCAACTTCGGCAGCGAAATCGGATTCCTTCTTTTCGATGCCTTCACCAACCTTGAACCGGACGAAGCGGACACATTCCGCCTTCTTCTCGTTCAGGTAGACGCCGACCTTCTTGTCCTGATCCAGGAAGAAGATCTGGTCAACCAGGCACATTTCCTCCAGAGACTTGGAGATTCTGCCTTCGATGATCTTGGCCTTGACCTGTTCCGGCTTGTTGGCATTCTTCGGATCCTGGTTCAGCAGTTCTTCCTGAATGGTGCGTTCATGCTCGATAACCTCAGCCGGCAGATCGGCTCTGCTGACATAGGACGGGCTCATGGAAGCGACCTGCATGGCCATTTCCTTGGCAATCTGGGCATCGCCGCCCTTCATGACTGTCAGAGCGGAAATCTGACCGCCGTTATGCATGTACTGACCGAAGATTTCATCATCAGCCTTTTCAACAATTTCAAATCTTCTCAGCTTGATTTTTTCGCCGATGATCGCTGTTGCGCTGATCATGGCATCGTTCAGTGTGCCGTCTGCTGTCGGCAGAGCCAGGGCAGCATCCAGATCAGCCGGAGCGTTCTTCATCAGAAGATCAACGGTTTCATCCAGCAGGGCCAGGAACTTTTCGTTCTTGGCAACGAAGTCTGTTTCGGAGTTGATTTCGACGACAACCGCCCGGTTGCCTTCAGCCTTGACGCGGGAAAGACCTTCGGCAGCTGTACGGCCTTCCTTCTTTTCCGCCTTGGAGATACCCTTCTTGCGCAGCCAGTCCTTGGCAGCTTCAAAATCGCCATCGCATTCAACCAGTGCCTTCTTGCAGTCCATCATGCCGGCGCCGGTCATTTCACGCAGTTCTTTTACCTGTGCAGCTGTAATTGCCATTATTTCGCTTCCTCCTTTACTGCAGATGCTTCTGCCTTCGGTGCTTCAGTCTTGGCTTCGGCGTTCTGTCTGGCATCCTTGCGGAAAACCCGGCGCTCGCCGTTGTTGTAGTTGTTGCGGCGGTTCTGCATAGCCTGACGGCGTTCTTCATATCTCTGCCGCTTCTTGCGCTCGTATTCAGCCGCCTGCTGTTCAACATTGATCATGACATCCTGCATGGTGATGTCCTTTTCTGTCTGATCTTCCTGGTAAGCAACTTCCAGCAGACCGCCCTTGGCTTCGACAATGGCATCAGCAACCGCACCGACCATCAGCTTGATGGAACGGACAGCGTCGTCATTTGCCGGAATCGGGTAGTCAACTGTATTCGGGTCGGCATTGGTGTCGATCAGGGCGAATACCGGGATGTGCAGCTTGCGGGCTTCCGCAACTGCATTGTGTTCTTCAATCGGGTCAACGACAAAGACTGCATCCGGCAGCTTCTTCATTTCCTTGATGCCGCCGAGGAAGTTGTCCAGTCTTTCCTTCTTCTTCAGCAGGACAGACTGTTCCTTCTTTGTATAAACGTTGATTGTACCGCTGTTTTCCATCTCTTCGATTTCCACCAGGGACTTGATGGACTTCTGGATGGTACGGAAGTTTGTCAGGGTGCCGCCCAGCCATCTCTGGTTGACATAGAAACTGCCGGAACGCAGGGCTTCTTCCAGAATCGGAGCCTGAGCCTGCTTCTTTGTACCGACGAACAGGACCTTGCCGCCCTTTTCAGTGATGTCCTTCAGGGCTGCATATGCCTTTTCCAGCTGTTCCTGGGTTGTAGCCAGGTCGATGATATATACACCGTTCTTTGCTGTGTAGATGTACGGGCGGAACTTCGGGTTCCACTTCCGTGTCTGGTGTCCGAAATGGACGCCGTTTTCGAGCATTTTCCTCATTGAAACAACAGTCATTTTTTCTTTTACCTCGCTTTCCGTTGTTTTCCGCCACAGTTTCCGGCACTGCCAACATGCGGCAGGTCACCCTCCGCATGCACGGGACAGTGAATCCACTGTGTGAGAAGTACATCTCTGCACGACAAAACGCGCATAAAAAGAGATGCCGAATCTGAATATAACACAGATCGGCATCAGCGTAAATATTTAAATGTAAGATTCTCTTATTCTGTAGCGCCGTACAGTTCATAGTAGGCATCGAGCCGGGCCTTGAGCTCGGCATCCAGCTGCCCTTTTTCCTGCAGGTACTCCACCACTTCCGGCATGGAGACGATCGCCGCCGTCGGGAAGCCGTAAAGTTCCGCCACTTCCTTCAGGGCGGTCTTGTTCCCCTTGCCCTTTTCATTGCGGTTCATGGATACCATCAGACCGGCAATGGTCACATCGGCCTGGGCCCGCACGATCGGTACGGTTTCTTCCATGGACTTGCCGGAGGTTGTGACATCCTCGATCATGATGACCCTATCGCCATCCTGCAGCTTTGTTCCCAGCAGGATGCCGGTATCGCCATGATCCTTGATCTCCTTGCGGTTCGAGCAGTAACGGCAGTCCTTGCCGTACAGTTCATGCATGGCCATGGTGGTCGCCACGGCCAGAGGAATGCCCTTGTAAGCCGGTCCGAAGAGTACATCGAAATCCAGCCCGAACTGGTCATGAATGGCCCGGGCATAGAATTCGGCCAGCCGGCGCAGCTGCGAACCGGTCACGAAGGAACCGAGGTTCACAAAGAACGGTGATTTCCGGCCGCTCTTCAGCGTAAAGTCACCGAATTTCAGAGATCCGCATTCCAGCAGAAACTCGATAAATTCCTGTTTGTAGGCTTCCATCAGTTCATGGCCTCCTCAATTTCCCGATAGGTTTTTGCCGGATCGGCACTCTTGGTAATGGAACGGCCGACCACGATCATGTCGCAGCCCTGTTCCTTTGCGTAAGCCGGGGTGGCCACCCGCTTCTGGTCATTGACGGAATCCGTGGCCAGCCGGATGCCCGGGGTCACGGTCAGGAAATCACTGCCGCAGGCCTCATGAATGGCTTTGGCCTCATGCACCGAGCAGACTACCCCGTCCAGCCCGGCCGCCTTCGCATTCAGGGCATAGCGGATTGCCGTATCCTGCACTTCACCCGGAATCCCGAGTTCTTCGTTCATCATATCCTTGGTAATGGACGTCAGGATCGTGATGGCAATGCACTTCGGCCGCTTGCCGCCGGCCGCGCCTTCTTCCAGACCCTGCATGGCTGCCTTCATCATTTCAATCCCGCCGGCGGCGTGCACGTTGACAATGTCAACCCCCAGCTTAGCCAGGTTCTTCATGCCGCCCTTAACGGTATTCGGGATATCGTGCAGCTTGAGGTCAAGGAAGATCTTGTGCCCCATCTTCTGCACTTCCCGGATGATCTCCAGGCCGCTTCCGTAGGTCAGTTCCATGCCGATCTTGACATAGACCGGCTCGGAAAACTGCTGCAGAAATGCCAGTACTTCATCTTTGGTTGAAAAATCAAGCGCAATAATTGTCTTGCTCATTATCTGAAACTCCTTCCTGTTGCTTCCCGCACAGATGAATGTCCGTATTTCTTCAGGACATCCGGCAGGGCTTCAATGATTTTCGGGCAGGCATACGGATCGACAAAGTTCCTTGCCCCGACTTCCACTGCCGACGCTCCGGCATACAGGAATTCGAGCACATCCTCCGCCCGTTCAATTCCGCCGACCCCGATGATCGGGATGTTGACGGCCTGGGCGCACTGCCAGACCATCCGCACTGCAACCGGCCGGATCGCCGGACCGGACAGTCCGCCGGTCTTGTTGGCCAGCACCGGTTTGCCGGTCTTCAGGTCAATCCGCATGCCCAGCAGCGTGTTGATCAGCACGAGGCCGTCTGCCCCGGCCGCTTCCACGGCTTTGGCAATACCGACGATATCGGTCACATTCGGTGACAGTTTGACATAGACCGGCTTTTCAGCCGCTTCACAGGCCATCTTTGTCACTCTGGCTGCCAGTTCGGCGTTTGTCCCGAGGGCGGCCCCGCCATGTTTGACATTCGGGCAGGATATATTTAGCTCATATGCCTTGATGACCGGGCTGTCATTCAGTTTGCGGATCACTTCCACGTAGCCTTCTTCGGTCGAAGCAGCCACGTTGGCCAGGATCGGCGTGTCAAACTGCGCCAGCCACGGCAGTTCGTGTTCGATGATGTAGTCGACGCCATGGTTCTGCAGGCCGATCGCATTGAGCATGCCCATCGGGGTCTCCGCAATGCGCGGCGTAGGGTTGCCGTAGCGGTCTTCCGGAGTGGCACTCTTGATCGCGATGCCGCCCAGCAGGTTGAGGTCATACAGTTCGGCAAATTCCCGGCCGAAACCGAAACAGCCGCTGGCCGGAATGACCGGATTCTTCAGTTCGAGTCCCGGCAGTGATACAGAAAGATCGATCATAATTCCACCTCCCCGATGCGGAATACCGGACCGTCCTTGCAGATGCGCCGGCTGTCCCCGTCCGGTGTCCGGATGACACAGCCCATGCAGGCACCGATGCCGCAGGCCATACGCTCTTCCAGTGAGATATAACCGTCATAGCGTTCAGCTACTGCCTTCAGCATCGGCAGCGGGCCGCAGGCCAGGACAGTGCTGACCGTCAGGCCGGCCTTTTCAATGGCGTCGATGACCGTGCCCTTGTATCCGTCACTGCCGTCCATGGTCGCAATGATCACCCGGCAGCCGAGGGCTTCCAGTTCATCCTTGCAGATCACGACCTCCCGGTCGCTGAAGCCCAGTACTGCCGTGACTTCATGCCCGGCCTTGATATAGCGGGCTGCGGTTTCAACCAGCGGCGGTACGCCGACCCCGCCGCCGATCAGGGTGATATCCTCATCCAGCAGCGGAAAGCCCGAGCCCAGCGGCCCGAACAGGTCCACGGTTTCGCCGGCTTTCAGTTCACTCAATGTCCTGGTGCCGTCCCCGGCAATCCGGTAGATCAGCGAGATCCCTTCGGCATCTGCCCGGTGCACCGAGATTGGCCGGCGCAGGAAGTAACCCGGCACCGCCACCTGAACAAACTGGCCGCACTGCACCTCCTGACCAAGATCGGTCTTCAGGATCATACGGTAAACATCCCGGGCGATCGCCTCATTGGCCATAATGACAGCGGCAGCGGTTCTCATCGTTCAGCCTCCATCTCGTTCATGCTGACCATCGCAAAGCTTCTGCTTTCCAGCACCTTGAGCAAGGCCCCGGCCGTATCCAGCGAGGTCATGCAGGAAATGTTGTTTTCGGCGGAAACCCGGCGGATCAGGAAGCCGTCATTGCGGGAGCCGTGGCTGCCGGATTCAATCGTGTTGACGACAAAGCTTACCTTGCCGCGCTGAATGATATCGATGACGGTTTCGTCATTGCCTTCTTCGCTGATCTTGGCTGCGTGGTGGACAAACAGCCCGTTCTCTTCCAGATAGGCCGCGGTTCCGGCAGTCGCATAGATGCCATACCCGATGGCATAGAAACGCTTGGCCAGATCCAGCGCCGCCGGTTTGTCCTCATCGGCGATCGTAAACAGCACGTTGCCGTACTGCGGGATCTGTACACCCGAACCCTGCAGGGCCTTGTACAGTGCCTTTTCCAGGTTCACATCTGCCCCGAGCGCTTCGCCGGTGGATTTCATCTCCGGGCCCAGCACGGTATCGACACTGCGCAGCTTCGCAAAGGAGAATACCGGGGCCTTGACATAGACGCGGCCCGGCTTTTCGGGATGATAGCCCGGGGTATAGCCCTGCGCGATCAGGCTTTCGCCCAGGATCGCCCGGGTTGCCGCCTGGCACATCGGGATGCCGGTGATCTTTGACAGGAACGGAACGGTCCGGGAACTGCGCGGGTTGACTTCCAGCACATAGACCTTTTCGCTGTGATCAACAATGAACTGAATGTTGTAGAGACCGATGAACCTGAAGCCCTTGCCGATCCGGACGGCATAGTCGATGATCGTCTGCCGTACGGTTTCGGAAACCGTCTGGGTCGGATAGACCGAGATCGAGTCACCGGAGTGAATGCCGGCTCTTTCGATATGTTCCATGATGCCCGGGATATAGACGTTTTCACCGTCTGCGACCGCATCGATTTCCAGTTCCCGGCCAAGTACGTACCGGTCGATCAGGATCGGCGAATCATGGCTGATTTCCTTGACGGCAGTCGCCATGTAGATCCGCAGTTCCTCTTCGTTATGAACGATTTCCATGGCCCGGCCGCCCAGCACATAGCTCGGTCTGACCAGCACCGGATAGCCGATCTCGCCGGCAATCTCCACGGCTCTTTCCACCGTGACGGCGGTTGCCCCTTCCGGCTGCGGGATCTTCAGTTCATCCAGCATGGTTTCAAATTCATGCCGGTCTTCGGCTGCGTTGATGTTTTCGAGGCTGGTGCCGAGGATCTTCACGCCATGGCGCACCAGGCTGTCAGCCAGGTTGATGGCGGTCTGGCCGCCGAACTGGACAATGACGCCCAGCGGCTGTTCCAGATCGACAATGTGCATGACGTCTTCCGTGGTCAGCGGTTCGAAATACAGCTTGTCGGAGATCGAGAAGTCCGTGGACACGGTCTCCGGGTTGTTGTTTATGATAATGGCTTCATAGCCTTCATCGTGCAGGGTCTTGACGCAGTGCACCGTAGCATAGTCAAACTCGACACCCTGGCCGATCCGGATCGGACCGGAACCGAGCACGATGACCTTCTGCCGGTCACTGGGGATCGATTCGTTTTCCTGTTCATAGGCCGAGTACAGGTACGGGGTTTCACTCGGGTATTCCCCGGCGCAGGTATCCACCATCTTGTAGACCGGCACAATGCCTTCCTGCTGGCGCAGGTCGTACAGGGCCTGCTCGCTGATCTGCCACTGCCGGCTGATCCAGGCGTCGGAGAACCCGGTCTGCTTGGCAATGCGCAGCACATCAAGACTGCCGCGGTGTTCCTTCACCTGCTTTTCCACTTCGAGTATCCGGTACAGCCGGTCGAAGTAGAAGCGGTCGATATTGGTGATCTTCTGCATCTCATCCGCGTCATAGCCGCGCCGCAGCCATTCGGCCAGGGCAAAGAACCGCTCGTCATCCCGGCCCTTGATCTTCTGATAGAGCTCTTCCTGACTCGCTTCGCTCAGTTCTTTCCGTTCGATGTGATCCACTTTCGTTTCCAGGGACCGGACGGATTTCAGGAACGACTCTTCAAATGTGCGGCCGATCGACATGACTTCGCCGGTCGCCTTCATCTGGGTGCCCAGCTGCCGGTCGGCGTTCGGGAACTTGTCGAACGGCATGCGCGGGAACTTGGTGACGATATAGTCAACCGACGGTTCAAAGCAGGCATAGGTTGTCTTGGTGACCGGGTTGAGGATCTCATCCAGGGTCAGGCCGACCGCCAGCTTGGCGGAAACCCGGGCAATCGGATAGCCGGTTGCCTTGGAGGCCAGCGCAGAAGAGCGCGACACCCGCGGGTTGACTTCGATGACATAGTACTTGAAGCTCTTGGGATCCAGGGCCAGCTGGACGTTGCAGCCGCCGCAGATGCGCAGGGCCCGGATGATCTTCAGGGCAACACTCGACAGC
>JAFWEA010000326.1 GCA_017543005.1 Solobacterium sp.
GGCGAGGCTTTCTTCCTGGCCGAACTGCCGGAGGACTGGGGCATCCTGCTGGAAGTGAACAAAATGCGCACCTTCCGGCCCCAGAGCATGGCCTTTGCCGTACTGACGGCCCTGCATATCCATGACTGGCTGGAGCGGAATATATACTGCGGCCACTGCGGCGCAAAGCTCGTACCGAGCACCACGGAGCGGGCCATGATCTGCCCGGACTGCGGCAATATCATCTATCCCCGAATTGATCCGGCAGTGATTGTCGCCATTGTCAATGACAAGGACGAGCTGCTGGTCACCCGCTATGCTAACCGGCCGGCAACGCATTACGCCCTGGTGGCAGGTTATACGGAAATCGGTGAAACCATCGAGGAAACCGTGCACCGGGAAGTCATGGAAGAAACCGGCCTGAAGGTTAAGGATCTTCTCTATTACCGTTCGCAGCCCTGGGCTTTCTCCGGTTCGGTTCTGATGGGTTTCTGGTGCCGGGTGGACGGTTCCGACCTGGTCCGGGTCGATCACAGCGAACTGGCGGATGCCCGCTGGATGTCGCGGGAAGAACTGCCGGACAGCCAGGACCACGTTGCCCTGACCCATGACATGATCCGCAAATTCAAAAACGGCTTCACTTTCTGAAACCGTTCAGTTCTTCTATCAGATCTTTCATATCATCCGGAAGCGGTGCCTCCCGGATGATTTTTTGTTCGGTAAACGGGGACACCAGTTCCGTCCGCAGACAGTGCAGCGCCGTCCGGCTGATGCATGTACACGTGCCGCCGTACAAGCGGTCCCCGGCCAGGGGATGCCCGTGACACGCCGCATGGGCGCGGATCTGGTGGGTCCTGCCGGTTTTGATCCGCAGGGCCAGTACGGCATACGGTTCACCCTGCAGATATCCTTTTGAGAGCACCCGGTATTCGGTTTCCGCCGGCCGGCCTTCTTTCGCCGCCACAGTCTTATGCGCGATGGACTGCAGCGGTTCATCCCAGCAGCCGCTGTCCTCGGCCGGCCAGCCCGTGCAGATGGCCAGATATTCCTTCCGGAAACGGCCGTCTTCCTTTTCGGCCGAAAGCCGGGCCGCCGCCGGACGGTTCAGGGCATAGACCATCAGGCCGGAGACTTCCTTGTCCAGCCGGCCGATGGCATGAATGACCACGGTTTCCCCCTGCCGGGCATACCAGGCCTGCAGGGCCGTGCCGAGGGAATCCTCCAGATGTCCGTGGGCGGGATGGACCGGGATGCCGGCCGGTTTGTTCACCAGGACCAGGTCTTTATCCGCATAAAGGATCTCCGGTTCCTGCAGCGGTACTTCCGTCACTTCCGTTTCTTCCCGGAAACATACCGTCAGAACATCCCCGGCCTTGAGCTGATCAGGCACATAGGCCTGACGGCCATTGACGAAAAGCCCGTGCTGGAACTTCAGCCGCGAGATTTCATGCCGGCTCAGGCCGAAAACATTCTTCAGCACCCGGCTAACCGTTGTCTGTTCTTCTGTTTGACAGGTCAGTGTTCTTTCCATGACTGAAAAAGCGGAGATAAACTCCGCTTATGCGATCTGTGACCGGAGATAGCTGTAGATGAATTCATCCAGGTCTCCGTCCATAACCCCCTGGATATTGCCGACTTCGTAGCCGGTCCGCA
>JAFWEA010000030.1 GCA_017543005.1 Solobacterium sp.
AGCGGGTGGACCGGCTTGCGGCATTGCAGTCTGCCCTGGCAGCCCTGCCGTCAGAAGACAGCCGCCGGCCGGTGACAGATGATGCTGTTTATGCGCTGAGCCAGGCGGTTTATGCCTATACGGTCCCGTATCATATCCGGGAAGACTGGCGGATTGACCTGGCAAACGATATTGTTTCCTGGCAGACCAGCCCGGACGGCATGAACATCACGGTATTGGACAATACCGGCGAATTCCATACCCTGCGGCTGGATTCCCGCCAATACCTGGCTTCATTCCGTGCCGGGACAGGCCAGCCCTCTGAACCGGAACGCGATCCGGCGGGCAATCTTATTACATATGCCGGCGGCAGTGTTTATTCCGTCAATCCGATGACAGGGAAGGAAAACTGGCATCTGCCGCTGAAATACCGGACACTCGGCATGACGGCTGTCAGTCCAAACGGGGCGTATATCGCCGCCGGTGACTCTTTTGCCGTACAGGTCATGACCGCTGAGGGAAAACCGTATCTCAGCCTGCCGCTGCCCGAAGATACCGGCGGGTATATCATAGATCTCTGCTGGTCGGATGACGCTCAATACATAGCCGTCCGGCTGCGGCTGGCCGGGCAGGGCTATCAGTTCGGCATCTTTGATTTCAGCACCTCGGAATTCTTCCTGACGGATACAGTCAGCACACATACCGATTCCTTCTGTTTCGACCGGCACAATCGTCTGCTGGTACTGTCACACAATGATGAAAACAGTTCCTGGACGTATGGCGGAACCGCGCATATCAATCAGGCTGAATACATTCTGCAGGCCTGGGACCGTGATCAGCTGTGCTTTGCGCAGTGCTTTGTCACGGCGGAGGAACCGGGATTCCCGCTGGTGCGGGCATACGGTGATGGTTCTGTGCTGGTCCTTGGCAGCCGGATCCATGTGCTGGATGGACAGGGGAGTGTATTCAGAACCCTGGAAGCCGGCGGTATTATTTCCGCATTGCCGGAAACCGGAGCATATTTCCACACTGTGACAGCCGACGGCCGCCGGGGGCTGATCATGGCGGACACCGGCACGGGATCTCTGGAAAAGTCATTTCCGGCCGGGCATGACCGGGTTGAGTTGATCACCGGAAGGGACCGGCAGACCCGGTATCTGATACTGAAGGACGGCAATGTCTGCGTATTCACATATCTGCAGGATGATCACCTGGTTTACCTGCCCGGCGGACAGATGCGTGATGCGCCGCTCGGCGGCCTCAGCAATGCCGGGCAGGCGGTCATCAGCACGGCGGATGGTCTGCTGTTCTGTGATGCAAAGACCCGCTGCACACACCGGCCTGCAGCTGCTGGAAATCATGTGTATCACATTCTGGATATGACCGGTGATTGTGTATCCGTTCTGGATATTGATGCCGGCAGCGGTTCCCTGCGGCTGCAGAACTATGATCATGCCGGGAAACTGGTGCAGGAATGGCCGCTGTCCGTAAATGATGCCCTGACGGCTGACGGGCTGCTTGCGGCTCCCCTGGCCATCGCTGACAAAGTCTTCCTGGACGCTTATTACACTGCGCCGGGGGCCGCATGTGTGCAGAACCGGACCCTGTATATCCATGATTATGACAATCCACAGAAGATTGCCATGCTTAGCCTTGACACAGGTGAGGAGAAGATACTGGAGGTTTCCCTTCCCGGGACATTCAGCCTGACCGCCATGAACGGCTTCGACCGGGCGTCGGCCCTGACTGTTTCGCCAGACGGAGAGTATCTGTATACCGTGATGACTGACCGGAACAGCACCAGGAAAGCTGTCCTGATTCATCTGCCGGATGGGGAAGTGCTGGAACTGCCCGGCACACCTGACGCGGCCGGAACCGCAGTCTTTTCCGGACAGCAGCTCGTATATGCCGCCGCAGACGGGTTGTATTGTACAGAAGGCACGGAGCTTTCTGATGTGGTATATTACACAGGGGAACCGGCACTGTCGTTTGCCGTCCGGGACGGCAGGCTCTTCGCGGTTTATCCGGATGGCACCCTGCAGGTATACAGCCAGGGTGAACGGATCCGCACCGTACAGCTGCCGTTCGGCACCGGGGCAGCGTACAGTGCTGCCGCGTTCCGCTGGGAGTTCACCGGTGACCGGCTTTGCCTGTACCGGGATGACAGTCTTGACATCATCTCCCTGGAGTCAGACAGCAGCCTGCCGGTGTATTCCGTACCCGGCGCAGTGCTGGACTATGATCCCGAACGGAAAGAACTGCTGGTATATGCATATGATCCGCAGATAAATGACCTGTATTATTACCCGGGATTATTCCGGGAATACACGGTCAGTGAACTGATTGATATCGGCAACGAACAGCTGGCCGGCTACAGTACAGCCGGAAAAGAAGGAGAACAGAAATGAAAGAACTGCAGGAAAGAATCTTGAAGGAAGGCAGAATTCTGCCGGGAAGTATTCTGAAAGTGGACAGCTTTCTGAATCATCAGATCGATATGGAACTCATGGATCATATCGGCGCGTACTTTTACGAGAAATTCAAGGATGCCGGTATTACCCGGGTTCTGACGATTGAAGCTTCCGGGATTCCCATGGCCTGCATGACCGCCTATCATTTCCATGTCCCGGTTGTCTTTGCCAAGAAGGCCCGGGCCGCCAATCTCGGACCGGATGTATACAAGTCCACGGTGCATTCCTATACCTATGACAAGGATTATCAGATCGCCCTGTCCCGGCCGTATCTGCAGGCGGATGACACGGTGCTGATCATCGATGACTTCCTGGCCAACGGACAGGCGGTGCACGGCCTCCTGGATCTGTGCGAGCAGGCCGGGGCGAAAGTCGGCGGCATCGGCATCTG
>JAFWEA010000327.1 GCA_017543005.1 Solobacterium sp.
CATACGATCAATCCGCTGGTGGACATCTACAATTCCGCCAGTCTGCGGTATGCGCTGCCGGTCGGCTCGGAAGACATGGATACGTTTGTCGGGGACCTGCGGCTGACCATCACGGAAGGCGGCGATGATTTCCATCTGATCGGCGATGAGGAGAGCAGTCAGTCCCTGCCGGGTGAACTGGTCTACAAGGATGATGCCGGCGCTGTCTGCCGCTGCTTCAACTGGCGGGACGGTGAGCGGACCATGATCACCGGGAAGACCAGAAATGCCTTCATGATTATCGAGAATCTGGAACCGGAACGGATCGATGATCTGAATGCCATTATGGATTTCGTGCAGGAAAATGCCGAAAAGTACCTGCATGCTGATGTAAAAAAGACCATTCTGGATATTAACAATCCGGAAATGGTCATCAGTGAATAAAATCAGATAATTCACAAGATTGTTGTAAAAACAACATAACGAAAATGCGGACCGAAATCCGCATTTTTTCTTACCGAATGTGTCCGGTGCCCAGGATGATGTACTTGCTGGTGCACAGTTCCGCCAGTCCCATCGGGCCTCTGGCGTGCAGTTTCTGGGTGGAAATGCCCATTTCACAGCCCAGTCCGAACTCACCGCCGTCGGTGAAGCGGGTGCTGGCATTGACATAGACCGCCGCACTGTCAACCGCTGCCGTAAAGCGTTCGGCATGAGTGTCATCGCGGGTCAGAATGGCATCGCTGTGGTGGGTGGAATGGGTCTGGATGTGCTGAATCGCTTCATCAAGACTGCCGACAACCTTGACCGCCAGAATATAATCCAGGAATTCCGTATCGAAGTCATCCGGACCGGCCGGTGTGCCGGGAATGATTTCCATGGCTTTCGGATCGAGCCGCAGTTCGACTTCGTGTTTGCCTTTTTCTTTCTGGCCTGAGGTCAAAAGGGTCTGCAGTTTCGGCAGCAGCTCTCCGGCGACAGCCTCATGCACCAGCAGGACCTCTTCGGCATTGCAGACGGAAGGGCGGGAGCACTTGGCGTTTTCGATGATCTTCAGGGCCATATCGAGGTCGGCAGAGTCATCCACATAGATATGGCAGATGCCGGTGCCGGTTTCAATGACCGGGACCGTGGCATTTTCGACACAGGCCTTGATCAGCCCGGCGCCGCCGCGGGGGATCAGCAGGTCGACCAGCCCGTTGGCCGTCATCAGTTCATTCGAACTGGCCCGGGTTCTGTCTTCGATCAGCTGCACCCGTTCGGCGTGCAGACCGGCTTCCAGCAGACCTTCGTGCAGGGCTTCAACCACCGCATTGGCACTGTTCCAGGCTTCCTTGCCGCTGCGCAGCACTGCCGTACTGCCGCTTTTGACGATCAGGGCAGCCGCATCGCTGGTCACATTGGGCCGGCTTTCATAGATGACGGCAATCACACCGATCGGGCTGGCAATTTTGCGGATGATCAGTCCGTCAGGCCGGATGTATTCATCCAGGACCCGGCCGGCCGGATCGGGCAGTTCAATCAGCGCCCGGATGCCGTCTGCCATGCCCTTGATGCGGCCGGCATTGAGCATGAGCCGGTCCAGCATGACTTCCGAAATATGGCCGCGGGCCTGTTCCATGTCAATGGCATTGGCCGCAAGGATGGCGTCGGTATGGCGTTCCAGGGCATTGGCCATGGCGGCCAGGGCCCGGTTTTTCTGTTCCGTGGTGGGCGGGGTCAGCACTGCTTCGGCGTGGGCTTTCTGCAGGATTTCCTGGGTTGTCTTCATGCGTTCTCCTTCTTCCCGATGAACCGGGTGCCGATCGCCTTGCCGTCCATGATGTCATACAGCAGGGACGGGTGCGAACCGTTGCAGATAATCATATCGATGCCATGGGTCGTGCAGATCTGCGCCGCCCGCAGCTTGGTGGCCATGCCGCCGGTGCCCTGCGAGGAATTGCTGCCGCCGCCCAGGGCCATGATCTCTTCGGTGAGCTCCGGCACGACGCTGATGAGCTTTGCATCGGGATCCTTGTGCGGATCTGCTGTGTACAGGCCGTCGATGTCACTCATCAGGATATTGATATCGGCGTTGATGCAGGTGGCGACGATGGCCGACAGGGTATCATTGTCACCGACTGCGATTTCTGCCGTGGCGACCGTATCGTTTTCATTGATGATCGGCAGGACATGCCATTCCAGCAGCTTGGCCATGGTGTTTTCAAAGTTGCCGCGCCGTTCGGGATCATCCAGGTCCTCCCGGGTCAGCAGGATCTGACCGACAACATGATCGTATTCACTGAAGCGGGTATCGTAGATATCCATCAGCCGGCACTGACCGACAGCAGCCGCAGCCTGCTTGCCGGGCATGTCTGCCGGGCGGCCGGACAGGGACAGCCGGCCTACGCCGACGCCGATGGCACCGCTGCTGACCAGGATAATCTCGTGGCCGGCATTTTTCAGGTCACTGAGAACCTTGACCAATTCATCAACATGACGGATATTCAGACGCCCGCCCGGATAGGCAAGGGTGGTGGTTCCTACTTTAACAACGATTCTAGACATGGGACCTCCTTAATTGTTTGTCGATATTATAAATATGCAGGAAAAAAAGCGTCAACGAAATTACATGATAAAATATTTCTGCAGGAGGTAATTCCATTATGAAAGAAAAAATCAGCAATCTGCTCAGCAGACGCAGCATCCGCTCCTATAAGCCGGAAGCGGTCAAGGATGAAGACCTTCAGACAATTATTGAAGCAGGGCTCTACGCGGCCAGCGGCATGGGAAAACAGTCACCGATCGTCATTGCCGTGACCGATAAGAAAGTCCGCGATGAACTGGCAGCCATGAATGCCGAAATCATGGGCCGCCCGGGCACAGACCCGTTCTATGGCGCCCCGGCCGTCCTGGTGGTGCTGGCTGACAAGAGCATTCCGACCCATGTCTATGACGGCGCCCTGATGATCGGCAATATGCTTCAGGCCGCATATCAGCTCGGAGTCGGCAGCTGCTGGATTCACCGGGCCAAGGAAGAGTTCGAGTCCGATTACGGCAAGGAACTGCTGAAAAAGCTCGGCATCGAAGGCGAATACGAAGGCATCGGCAATGTGATCCTGGGATATCCGGCCGAAGATCCGGAGCCGAAACCGCGCAATGAGGGCCGCGTCTACTTTGTCCGCTGATGAATGAACTTTTGGAAATCATGCTGCACCGGCGCAGTGTCCGGAACTTTACCGGGGAGGCAGTACCGGCGGATCAGCTGGAGATGATCCTGGCGGCCGGCTGTGCCGTGCCCAGCAGCCGGGGTGCCTATCCCTGGCGCTTTCTGCCGGTGACGGACCGTTCCCTGCTGGAAGGCATGTCTCATTGCCGCAAGGGGGCAGCCGGCATGCTGAAGAAGGCCGGGGCAGCGATCGTCGTGCTGGGGGATGACCGGTACGATGCCTGGGTGGAAGACTGCAGTCTCGCCCTGGGCAATATGCATCTGATGGCGGATTATCTGGGTCTTGGCAGCTGCTGGATCCAGGGCCGCATGCGGGAAGCCGAAGACGGCCGCAGTACGGAAGACTATCTGCGGGAACTGCTCGGATTTCCGGCTGAGCTGAAACTGGAAGCGGTGCTGGCCGTCGGGGTTGCCGAAAGCCATCCCGATCCCTATACAACAGCCGATTTGAAGACGGATCATATCATCCGCCGCTAGAAAGAAGGAAACCATGAAACTGATCAGAACAGGAAACGGAACCGGACCGGTGGCAGTGCTGCTGCCGGGACTGATTGCCGATGAAGGAAGTCTGGCCGGACTGGCTGAGGCCCTGAGCGACTGTCAGGTCCTGTCGGTCCGCTATGACGGGCAGAATGAAGGGGCGTTCCGCTCGGCCGATGCCGAAGCGGCAGCCGTCCTCGATCTGCTGAAAAAGGAAGGCATCAATCATATCGATCTCTTGTACGGGATCTCGCTGGGGGCCGTGGTCGGCCTGAAGATGCTGGCCCTGCAGCCGGATATTTCCGCACACAATTTCTTTGACGGCGGTCTGTTTTTCCACTTCAACAAACTGCTGCGTCTGGGCATCAATTCCCAGTTCATGGACTTTGTGCACCAGGCCGTCAAGCTGGATGAAACAGCCGGACTGCAGCTGGTGAAGAGCCACAGCGCCCTGAAGCAGATCATCGGCACCCCGGTGCCGGCCCAGGACAAGCTGTTTGCCAACATGCTGAAGGTCCTGAGGGAAACCGATGAAGCCAGCCTGAAGGCCCAGCTGGAGGCGTGCTTTGACTTCCGCTATCCCAGCCTGAGCCAGGACGTGCAGAAGCGGACGATCTTCCTGTTTGCCGATCAGGATCCGGCGGCCCACTGCCGCAAGGAGACTGCAGCTGCCTATCCGGCGGCTCATATCCTGGATCTGCCCGGTTACGGCTACGGCGGCTTTGTCGCTGCTGATCCGGCCGGCTATGCGGGTCTGCTGCACGATTTTCTGTAAGTAAAAGGGGAAGATAATATGATTGTCGAAAAAACAAGAAACTTCAACGCAAACTGCAGCACCATCATCATCGGCCGTGATATCTCGACGACCGGCCGGGTCATCGTTGCCCATAATGAAGATGATCCCCACGGCCTGACGGCGACGTATCTGGTCCCGCGCAAGAAACATGCCCCGGGTGAAACCATCACTTTCGATGACGGCAGTGCCGTCGTGCCGGAAGTGCCGGAGACTTTTGCCTACTACTGGTCGGAAGTCAGAGCCCCGGGCGGAGAGGCATTTGCGGATCTTTTCTACAATGAACACGGTGTGCTGGTCTGCTCGAACCGGGCTGTCCCATGCCGCAAAAACGATGATGAAAGCCTGGGCGGCGGCCTGGGTTACGGCATCCGCCGGCTGACCGCGGAGCGGGCCAGAAGTGCCCGGGAAGCCGTGAAGATCATCGGCGAACTGGTGGAGACATACGGCTATTACAGTGCTCGCATCTACAATGTGGCGGACAAGGACGAAGCCTGGGTTGTCCAGGTGCCGCGCGGTCACAACTGGGTCGCAAAGCGGGTTCCGGACGATGAAGTCTATTACATGCCGAACTGGTACAGCATCCGCGAGGTCGACTTCAACGACAAATTCCACGCCAACTATTACTGGTCCGAAAACCTGGTCGCCAATGCCATTGCCGAAGGCTGGTACACCCCGGCCAAAGAGGGGGATTATTCCGACTTTGACTTTGCCATGGCTTATCAGGAGGGCGGCGACAAGAAGTTTGACTGGCGCCGGGCCGATACCGCCTGGCCGATCCTGCTGGGCCATGAGCCGAAGCAGCTGCGGCAGTTCTCGGAAAAGCCGTCCCGCTACATCGGTCTGGAAGAATGCCGGGAAGTGCTGAAGAATCACTTTGACGGCAAGGATTACAACATCACCGAAAACGGCATGAAGAGCCCGCATGTCTTTGCCCACTTTGCGCCGTGCAACTGCATGACCCTGGAGAGCTCAATCGTCCTGTTTGACGATGATCCGCGGCTGACCACCATCTACCGGGCCAACCCGAAACCGTGTGTGGCCCCGTATATCCCGTGGTTCATGGGCATCAGCGAAGTGCCGGAGGGCTATAACTGGCTGGATGAGGATACCGCCCAGAAGACCCATTTCCGCTGCACGGAGAAGGATTTCCGCTATGATCCGGACCGGCCATACTGGGCTTACCAGACCCTGCTGTACCTGGTCGAAGCCAATTATGCCGAGAATCATGCCATTGTCCATGATGCGGCCAGAAAGTTGGAAGATCAGTGGATCCTGGAGGCGGAATACGTCAAGGAAGCCTACCGCCGGCTTAAGGTCATGAATGAAGCGGCAGCCGTTGAACTGCTGACTTCGTTTACCAGGGCCAAGTGCGCCGAAGGAAAGCGCTGGGCTCAGGATATGATCCGCACGCTGGGTGAAAGAAAGATCGACCGCACCGCCGACTGGGACAACGACGGCGAATAAAACACCGGAAGAAGAAGGAAATCCTTCTTCTTTTTTTACATTCCGGACATTTTACAAATAGGATTATGTTACTATTTTTACAAGATTGTCCGGACCTGGCCGCAGCCGGCGCAGATACCGGAAAGGGAGGGATCATCATGTCAATGGGACCCGGCATGGGCCGCATGGGACGCGGCTTTCTGACAGAAGAAGAAAAGGCGAACCGGCCGAAGGTGACAAAGGCACTGCTCCGGCGGATTTTCTCTTATCTCTTACCGTACTGGAAACAGCTTCTGCTGGTAATGCTGTGCATTGCCGTTTCTTCCGCCCTGTCTCTGTATCCGTCCATCCTGACCGGCCGGATCATTGACGAAGGCCTGATCGGCCGGGATCTGAACATGCTGATCCGGCTGATCATCCTGTCGCTGCTGGTGATGCTGTGTGCCAATCTGATCGGCGTGGCGGAGAGCTATCTGAATACCTGGATTGCCCAGCATATTACCTTTGATATGCGCAATGCCATGTTCCGCCATCTGCAGCAGATGTCCCAGCGCTTCTTCACCACCAACTCCCAGGGGGATATCATCACCCGCATGACCAGCGATATCGACGGGGTCCGGCAGGTGATTACGAATACCTTTACCAGCATACTTTCCAATTCGATCACGCTGATGATTGCCCTGATTGCCATGTTCCGCAAGAACTGGATCCTGGCCCTGATCGGCATTGTCATCGTCCCGCTGTTTACCATTCCCACCCGCCGGGCCGGCCGCACCAGATGGGAGCTGACCCGGGAATCCCAGGAATGCAATGACAACATCAACGGCATCCTGAACGAAACGCTGTCGGTTTCCGGCCAGATGCTGGTCAAGCTGTTCAACCGGGAGGAGAAGGAATACAGGAAGTACGAAGCAGCCAATCAGAAGATGATTGATCTGAATATCCGGGAAAGCATGGCCGGCCGCTGGTTCCGGGTGACCATGAGCACATTCTCCAGCATCGGCCCGATGCTGCTGTACCTGGTCGGCGGCATCCTGATCATGAATTATGACAGTTCCCTGAGTGTCGGTGACATTACGGTGCTGGTGTCGCTGCTGGGCCGGATGTACGGGCCGGTGAATTCACTGCTGAACATCCAGGTCGACTGGATCCGCTCGATGGCGCTGTTTACCAGACTGTTTGAATACTATGACATGCCGGTGGAGATCCGGAATGATCCGAATGCCGTGATCCTGGAAAATCCGAAGGGGAATATCGAATTTGATCATGTCTTCTTCCACTATGATCCGGAACGGGAAATCCTGAAGGATATCTCTTTCAAGCTGGAAGAAGGCCGCAGTATTGCCATTGTCGGTCCCTCCGGCTCCGGCAAGAGCACAACCATCAACCTGATCCCGCGGCTCTATGATGTGACCGGGGGCAGTGTCCGCTTTGACGGGGTGGATGTGCGGAAGATTGACCTGACCTTCCTGCGCAGCCAGATCGGCATGGTGACCCAGGAAACATACCTGTTCAACGGGACGATCAGAGAGAACCTGCGGTATGCCCGGGAAGATGCCACGGAAGAGGAGATCGTGGAAGCCTGCAAGAAGGCCAATATCCATGATTTCATCATCGCCCAGCCGGATGGCTATGACACGATGGTCGGCAACCGCGGCCTGAAACTCTCCGGCGGGGAAAAACAGCGGCTTTCGATTGCCCGGGTGCTGCTGAAGGATCCGGCCGTCATGATCTTCGACGAAGCGACTTCATCGCTGGATTCCATCTCGGAAAGCAAGATCCAGGAAGCGATTGACCCGCTGATCGAGTCCCGAACCAGCATCCTGATTGCCCACCGGCTGTCCACGATCCTGGCGGCGGATGAAATCATTGTCATCAAGGCTGGGGAGATCGTCGAGCGCGGCCAGCATAAGGACTTGGTGAAACAGGGCGGGGTCTATACGGAACTGTACCGCACCCAGTTCGGCCGGGAGATTGAAAAGAAAGCGGCCCCGGCCGGCGAACCGGTGGCGGCCAATGCCTGAAGTGTTATAATTTAGAAAAACAGAAAGGAAGATAATACCATGTTTGATCTTTATGCAATCGGCACGCTGCTGACAGCGGCCTGCAGCAAAATTGTTCTGGCGATTCTGGTCTACATCATCGGCAAAGCAGTCATCAACAAGATTCTCGGTATCATCGGAAAGTCTCAGCTGACCGCCAAGATGGACGCAACCGGACGTTCCTTCGCGCTGAATCTGGTGCGGACACTGCTGTATGTTGTCCTGATCATTTCCGTCATCAGTGTGCTCGGCGTACCGATGGCCTCCGTCATTACGGTTCTTGCGACTGCCGGCGTCACCGTCGGCATGGCCCTGCAGGGTTCCCTGAGCAACCTGGCCGGCGGCATCATGCTGGTGCTGTTCAGACCGTTCAAGGTCGGTGACTATGTCTCGGCCGGCGGCGGGGAAGGCACCGTCAAGGATATCAACCTGTTCTATACGGTCCTCAATACCGTTGACAACAAGACCATCACCATCCCGAACGGCACCCTGATGGGCGCGAATGTGACCAACTTCTCCAGCGCCGATACCAGACGGGTGGATCTCGGTTTCTCGTGCGCCAAGGGCGAAGATATCGACCTGGTGCAGAAGTGCATGCTGGATGTCATGAATGCCGATGACCGGGTGCTCAAGGATCCGGCTCCGTTTGCCAGACTGTCCGGCGGTACGGACAAGTCCATGGACTTCACGGTCCGCGCCTGGGTCAACAGTGCTGACTACTGGGATGTCTATTTTGCCCTGACGGAAAATATCACCAAGGCCCTTGGCGCAGCCGGCATACAGGCTCCGGCAGCCCGGGTTATCACCGAATCGAAGTAAACATGCAAAAACCGCTGTTGACAGCGGTTTTTTTTAACTGAGCAGGGAGGAATGACGGCTTTCGAAATACTCGTACAAGCCCTGGAAAGCCGCCTCGGCACCGGGCAGGTCATCAGACTGTTCCACCCGGATGCCCAGGGGCTCGCAGAGACTGTCGATCATGGCCGCAAACAGATCACCGCGCACCCGGATTACGGCCGGGATGCCGTGCTTCTGCATGGCCGTGATCAGACCCTCAATGAGCAGCTGGCCGGGATTCAGATCCGGTTCGCCTAATTCCATGTTCATCAGATAGCCGCTTTCCTGTTCGACGGCTACGAAGGCCAGCGGCCGGATCGGCCGGTCATAGCCGGGATGCTCCACCGGCATGGGCATATAGCGCAGGTCCGCTTCCACGGTCTGTTCGGTTTCCTCGCAGCCTTTCATGGCTTCCAGCACCTGATTTCGGTCGATCTGCAGCAGGTTGGTGCCGAAATCTTTCAGCGGCAGCACCGTTACCCGGCCGGTATCATTCTGCGGATCGTACAGGAACATCTGATCGGTGCCGAAGACCGGTTTGTCAGCCGCCAGCCAGCAGTTCCAGGCAGCGGCGAATTCGGGCAGGATGATGGCCATCCGGGCTGTTTCCTCTTCGTTCAGCAGCCAGGGGTGCAGGCCGGTCCGCAGAGAGATGAAGGCCGGCAGGGAGTCTTCTGTGTTATAACCGGCTTCCTGATATGTCTTCAGCATCTCCGGTGACAGTCCATCCGGCTGGCCGTACATCAGGGCCAGGCAGTTCTGCCGGCGCATGACATAATCATAGGTAAGCCCGAGATCAGCCCTGGCCAGCAGCATCATGTAATCCTGCAGCTGCCGCAGGCCTTCATAGAAGACCAGGCCGCAGTCGCCGCTCTGCAGACCGATGATATTGACAAAGACATTGTCCAGCGGATTGTCCCGCTTCAGCGTAAACAGCTGCTGGCCGCCGACGTTGAGCCACGGGGCCAGGCTGCGGACCTGCCGTTCGGCGGTCATGATGGCTTTCAGGGTTTGTTCATTCATGCGCTTACCTTCTTTCGCCCATAATCGTATCACAGTCCCGTGAACTTACGCACTGTACAGAAAACGCGACAGTGATTCCGGCGCTCAGGGCTAGCATAGATCCCGGAGGTAATGAGTTATGGAATACAGCAGTTTGGACAGTCTGACCGCCGAGAAGTGTGTGGCAATGATGGCCTGGATTCTGCATCATCCCGGCGGGCAGCCGGAGATGACGGATGAAGAGGACCGGGCAGCCTTCAGGGAAATCCGGCAGGTGCTTGCGGCCATGGAGGCAGCGCATGACTGAGACCCGGACGGAACGGATGATCGTCCGCCGCTACCTGGAGAATGAACCCGGGCTCGATGCGGCTCAGCGGGAAAGAATCGCCGCCTGCTATCTCGACCATCAAAGTGCTGAAGAGGCTGCCGGCGCGGCCCATCTTTCCCCGCTGACCACCCGGATGATCTATTACCGGCTGGCGATGGCCCTGGTGCACAGCGCCCTGACAGGGGTGATGTCGGCATGACGGAGCGGGGGTTTGAGATACCGGCAGTACGGCCGGACAGCCGGCCCGGCTATGCCGTGTACAACCGCCAGAACCGCCGGGCATCCGAAGTGTTCGCTGACCGGCAGGCCGCCGAGTACCATGTGTACATGCTGAACCGGATCTGCCAGGCGGAAATCTACGAAATTCAGCCGTGCCGCATCATCCCGGCCGGCAGGAGGGAGTGATCCCTCTTTTTCGTGTTAAGATATGTCTGAATGGAGAAAGCCTATGTTTGAAACCCGATATCCGCATCTTTTTGCGCCGCTGACCATAGGCGGTGTTACGTTCAAGAACCGTATCTGGGCGGCCCCGGCCGGGGTTCATCTGTTGATGGATTACTATGACGATGCCCCGAATGACCGGGTGGTTGCCTACTATGCCGAAAAGGCGAAGGGCGGTTCGGCCGTGATCACCTATTCGGCCATGAATATGGATCACTACCTGCCCCGGGCCGCCGAGCACGCCAATGAAGATATTTTCCGTCCGGAGACACACCGCCAGTGGCAGCGACTGACCAACGCCATTCATTTTTACGACGCCAAAGCTTCACTGGAGCTGCTGGCGTTCGGCTGTCATTTCCCGGATGAGGAGGGAAACCTGCATGCCTATTCCGTCAATGGCGATGAAGGCACGGAAATGATGGATGAAGCGGTCATGCGGCGGCTGGCTGACGAATATGCCCTGGCAGCAGAAAATGCCCTGAAATGCGGCTTTGACATGATCCTGATCCATGGCGGTCACGGTCTGCTCCTGTCGCAGATCCTTTCTCCGAAGTACAATACCCGGACTGATGAATTCGGCGGCAGTCTGGTGAACCGGATGAAACTGCCGCTGATGGTGCTGAAGGCCATCCGGCAGCGGGTCGGGCGGAAACTGCTCATTGAATACCGGATTTCCGGCGATGAACTGGCCGGGCCGGAAGGCTTTACGATCAAGGACTGCATCGATGTGCTGGAAGTCCTGCAGGACTATATCGATATTGCCCATGTATCGGCGGGTTCCTTCTTCAACAATACGGAACATATTACCCATCCGACCGGATTCCTGCCGGCCGGCTGCAACTCTTATCTGGCCGCCCGGGTCAAGGCCAGCGGGCGCATTCATATCCCGGTGCTGACCCTGGGCGCGTTCCAGGAGCCGGCCCTGATGGAAAAGATCCTGGCGGAAGGGCAGGCCGATATCGTTGCCATGGCCCGCGGCACGATCGCCGATGCCTCCCTGGTCAATAAAGCCAGGGACGGGCGTGAGGATGAGATCATCCCGTGCATCCGCTGCCTGCACTGTCTGGATTATGAGCGCTTCAATGAGCTCTCCTGCAGTGTCAATCCGGAACTGGGCCGTGAATGGCTTCTGCCGCGGCTGAAGCAGCCGGTCACGAAGAAGAAACGGGTTGTGGTCATCGGCGGCGGCCCCGGCGGGATGCAGGCGGCCATCACGGCCGCGAACCGCGGTCATGAAGTGATCCTGCTGGAGAAAAAGGACCGGCTCGGCGGCAAAATCATCTTTGCCCGCCAGGCCCCGTTCAAGCATGATCTCGACCGTTTCCTGAGCTGGCAGATCCGCACGCTGGAGCGCTCCGGCGTCGAGGTCCGGCTGAATACGGCCGCCACCCCGGAACTGGTGGAACAGCTGCAGCCCGATGCCATCATTGCGGCGCTGGGGGCAGTATCTGCCCGGCCGCAGATTGACGGCATCAATTCACCGGGGGTCATGACGGCCATTGAAGTATATGAAAAAGCCGCGAAGGGGCAGCTGCAGGATGAATCGTTTGTGATTCTCGGCGGCGGCCTTGTCGGGTGTGAAACCGCGGTTTATCTTTCCGAAACCCTGGAAAAGACCGTAACAATTATTGAAATGAAGCCGGAACTGGCCAGTGAGGAATTCAGCATTCCGCGGACGGCCCTCATCCAGCATCTGGATCAGACGGTAACCTGCCTGACTTCCAGCCGCTGCACCGGCATTGAAACCCACCGGGTGACATATATCGATGAAAACGGCCGGGAGATGGAAGCGGCGGCGGACCGGGTCATCCTGGCCCTGGGCATGCAGGCCGATGCCGATACGGCCGAACAGTTCCGGGGCATCGCCCGGGAGTTTGTCCGGATCGGTGACTGTGCGGCCCCGGGAACGGTCAGAACGGCCGTCCGGAGCGGCTATGATGCTGCCCTGACACTGTAGAAAGGATAGGTTATGGACATCAGAATTCTGCATATGACCGAAGGCGCGAAACAGGCGGAAGGAACCGCTGTCATCATCGATGTCTTCCGGGCCTTCACCTGGGAAGCTGTTATGTTTGAGCGCGGGGCGAAAGTGATCTATCCGACGGCGTCCATCGAGGAATCATGGCGTCTGAAGGAAGAATTCCCGGATGCGGTGATTGCCGGCGAGCGCAACGGAGTTAAAGTGGAAGGCTTCGACTTCGGCAATGCGCCCAGTGAACTGGAAACGCTGGACATGACGGGCCGCACCGTGATCCATACCACCAGTGCCGGCACGCAGGGTATTATTCTGGCTGCCAACGCCGATGAAATCCTGACCGGGGCTTTGATCAACGCGGCTGCGACGGCGGCCTATATCCGGAAGAAAAACCCGGCAGTCATCTCCCTGGTGGCCATGGGCTGGAAAGGGGAACGGGACAGCGAAGAAGACGTGCTGTGTGCCGAATACCTCAAATCCCTATTGGAGGGCAGGCCCATGCCGGATATTAATGAACTGGCGCAGAATCTGCGCTATACGGAAGGAAAGAAATTCTTCGATCCGGCCCAGCAGGCGGTTTTCCCGCGGGCCGACTTCGATTCATGCACGGCGGTTGACCGCTGTCACTTTGCGGTCATTGTGGACCGGATCAACGGCCGGCTGACGGCCCGAAAGCAGGTGATGGAATGAAAAAGAAATACTTCTTCTTTGATATCGACGGCACCCTGACGGACAGTTCCCGCAACATCACCCCGTCAGCCAGAGACACGGTGCTCAAGCTGCAGCAGAACGGCCATTTTGTGGCGGTCGCCACCGGCCGGGCCCATTACCGGACCGTGGATCTGACGGAAGGTGTCGGCATCCGCAATATGGTCTGCAACGGCGGGGCCTGCATTGCGATCGACGATGAAATCGTGCTGAACACACCGCTGGACCGGGACCGGTGCATCGATATCATTGCCCATGCGGAAGCGGAAGGAATCGGCTGGCTGGTTACCCTGGATGACACGGATTCCTGCTATCTGCCTGATTACAAATTCCTGGAACAGGGCGGCCGGCGCAACGAAGCCACCACCTATAAGATTGTCCCGGGGCTGGACTACCGGAACCTGACCGATATCGGCAAGGTTTATCTGGCTGTCCATGCCGATCAGGAACATCTGTATCCCTGGATTCACCAGCTGCCGTATCTGCGCTTCAATCCGCGCCAAATTGTCTTTGAACAGGACCAGAAAAAGGACGGCATCATCCATATGATGAACCTGCTCAATGCCCCGCTGGAAGACATCGTGGTCTTCGGCGACGGCAAGAATGACGTGACCATGTTCGATGACCGCTGGATGACCATCGCCATGGGAAACGGCAGCGAAGAACTGAAGAAAAAGGCCAAATATGTCACCACCGCAAACGTCGATGACGGCATTCGGAATGCCTGTCTGCACTTCGGATGGATCACCGATTAGACACATCATCTTTTTATGTAAGTAAATGAATGACAAGAAAGTGAAAATTGTTGATTTTCAAACATCTCATTGATATGATTTTCTCAGGTAAGCGTTTACAATTTCGGGGGAACCGGTGGATTCGAATCCCTCCCGGATTGGAAACGCCGTCACATATTCAGGTGACATCGAAGAAGGGAGAATGATTGCTATGAAATTCGATTTTACCCAGTTTATTGACCGTATGGGCAAGGACGCTCGTGCTGTCGAAACTCCGCCGAATGGTGCACTGACAAAGCCGGAATGGAAAGACAAGCAGATCCCGATGTGGGTTGCTGACCAGAACTTCCCGACCTTCCCGCCGATCAAGGAAAAGATGATCGAACGTGCAAGCATTGATACATTCGGTTACTATGGCACAAGACCGGAATACTTCGAAGGTATCAAAGACTGGCACAAGACACGTAACGGTTACGGTGATGAACTGACAAACGAAGTCATCGCTTATGACAACTCCGTTCTGGGCGGTGTTGTTACAGCGCTGAAGGTTCTCTGCTCCGCTGGCGACAACGTCCTGCTGCAGAGCCCGACATACATCGGTTTCACAAACTCCATTGAAAACAATGGCTGGAACATCATTCTGAACCCGATGTACCTCGACGAGAAGGGCATGTGGAGAATCGACTACGAAGACATGGAAAAGAAGATTGTTGACAACAAGATTCATGCTACTGTCTTCTGCAATCCTCACAACCCGACAGGCCGTGCCTGGACCAAGGAAGAACTCGAAAAGTGCTTCGAAATCTTCGAAAAGCACGAAGTATGGGTTGTCTCCGATGAAATCTGGTCTGACATCATGCTCGATGGCCGCAAGCACAACCCGACATGCCAGACAAATGACTGGGCTATGCAGCACACAGTAACTCTGTATGCAACATCCAAGACCTTCAACATCGCCGGTCTGGTTGGTTCCTACAGATTCGTGTTCAACAAGTGGCTGAGAGAAAGAATGAACAAGGAAGCTTCCCTGTCTCATTACAATGGCATGAACATGATCTGGATGTATGCAGCGATCGGTGCATACACAGGCGAAGGCAGATTCGACTATGTTGATCAGCTGTGCGAAGTTCTGAGCGAAAATGCGAAGATCGCTTATGACTATGTCACAACAAAGTTCAAGGGTGTTCACACATCCCGTCCGGAAGCTACATTCATGCTGTTCCTTGACTGCAAGGAATGGTGCGAAGAGCACAATGTCACCATCCAGCGTCTGCAGGAAATGGGCGCCGAAGTTGGTGTCATGTGGCAGGATGGCCGTCCGTTCCATGGCGAATACGGTATCCGTATGAACCTCGCTCTGCCGACATGGAGAGTTAAGGACGCGTTCGACCGTCTGGACAAGTACGTCTTCAACGCCTAATTCATTGAAGAAATACTGTTAGATTCACTAATTAAGCATTACATGGAGCACCTTGACGTCAGGATGAAATCCTAGTACTCTCATTAGAGGACGAATGGGTGCTCCATTCGTATCTACAGGGGTATCTCGATCTGTCATGAAGGAGGCAGATCAAGATATATATTACACATAACAAAGGGGAGAAAAAGTTTATGTCTAATTCTGAACACCAGCTTAAACAAGTCCTTGGTTTCTGGGACCTGATGGCTGCCTCGGTCGGCCAGATCATCGGTGCCGGCATCATGTCTCTGACAGG
>JAFWEA010000328.1 GCA_017543005.1 Solobacterium sp.
GATAAACCGGTGATCATTGTCATGGCCGGCGATGCCCGGATCCAGAATCATAAGTACAAGGAGAAATTCCATACCAAGGCAAGAATGCTGCACGGTGAAGAGGTTGAGGCCCTGACCGGACATCCGATCGGCGGGGTCTGCCCGTTTGGCCTGAAAGAGGGATGCACCGTTTATCTGGACAATTCCCTGAAACGATTTGAACATGTCTATCCGGCCTGCGGCAGCGGCAATTCCGCCATCCGCATGACCATTCCGGATATGGAACAGTATTCCGGCTATACCGAATGGATTGACGTCACAACCAATCCGGACGAAGCATTATGAAAACGGGAGCGATCCCGTTTTTTTAGTTATATTTGTGCGGATGCTTTGAACCTGCGGAAATCTTCCGGTACCCGGTCCGTCACCGTGACGGTTTCATCATTGAAGGGGTTGCCGGTCTCCAGGCGGCAGGCCCAGAGGCCCATCTCATGGAATTCCGGCTCCGGGACACCATACAGCGGATCATTGACAATCGGCATGCCATGGGCGGACAGGTGAACCCTGATCTGGTGAGTCCGGCCGGTTTCCAGCATGCACTTCAGCAGCCGGTACGGGCCTTTCTTTTCCAGGCAGACAACTTCGGTGGCCGCCGGTTTGCCGGATGGGGAAACCCGCTGTTTGCCGTTGATGTGGCGGTCCTTGCCGATGGGATCCGTAAAGCGCAGATGCTGGCCGACCGGCATATTGCTGCGGCTGATGGCCAGATAGGTGCGGTGAATCTGCCGGTTCTTCAGGGCATTGTCATACCAGCCCTGCAGCAGGGGAATCTTGCTGAAGAGCACCAGACCGGAGGTTTCCCGGTCTAGGCGGTGAATATAGCGGACCGGTGTATCCAGACCCTGCAGCTGCTGCCAGGCGGCAGCCTGCGCGGCCAGACAGTCCGTCGAGTCATCGTGGATGATCAGGCCCGGTTTCTTGTGTACCACGTAGATCAGATCATCTTCATAGATGACTTCGCACGGTTCAGCCGCCGGGGTTCTGTCGATATGCTCCGGAAGCAGCTGAAACTGCAGGCGGTCATTGGCAGCCAGGGCAGCATCGAGGCTGCGGACCGTGGTGCGGTTGACGCTGATCCGGCCCTCCTGCAGATAGAGATAACGGTCTCTGCGGGAAAGGCAGAGCCGTTCGGCAAGCGTCATCAGATCCGGAATACTGTCCTTCGTCTCAAGTGTGATCTCCAGAGTTCCGGGATAGAGTCTGTATTTCATGTCAGGCCCTCTCCAGAACCGTAATGGATTCAATGTGCGGGGTCTGTGGGAACATGTCAAAGGGAATGACCGTGCGGACCTGATAGCGCTGTTTGAGAATCTTGAGGTTCTTGCCCAGGGTTGCCGGGTTGCAGGAAACATAGATGATCTTCCTGATATCAGAATTCATGATGGCTTCGATCATGGCATCATCAAGACCGCTGCGGGGCGGATCGACCAGCAGGGTGTCAACCGGCTTCTCCCGGTTCAGACGCTGCAGACCCTCGGCCGCATCGGCGCAGAGGAAGCGGGCATTGTTCACCTTGTTCAGGCGGGCATTCTCCGTGGCATTTACAACTGCCTCCCGGACATTTTCAATGCCGATCACTTCACCGGCTTTATCTGCAGCCAGCAGGGACATGGCCCCGGCTCCGCAGTAGGCTTCCACCAGCCGGCCGCAGGGATCGACTTTGGCGATGGCCGTCCGGTACAGTTCGGCCGCCAGTTCGGTATTCAGCTGGAAGAATGCTTCCGGTGCCAGCCTGATCCGGACATTTTCAATGACTGCACACAAAGAGGCAGGACCGCCCAGCAGTTTGGCCGGGGTGCCGAATACGGCATTTGATTTTTTCCGGTCGTTGATGCTCTGGAAGACGGCCCGCTGGTCATCATCGCCACACAGTTCCCGGATCATGGCGTCCGGCAGCGCATCTTTGCCGGTGACCAGGGTGATCTGGGTCTGATCCTGCAGGGTCCGGATGACAAGATACCGGATCCCGTGACCGCCGTTGTTGTCAAAGCTTTTCATATGATGGCGGTTGAGGATCTCCAGGGTCCGCACCCGCTCTTTTTCCAGGGCCGGTGTATGGGTGCCGAATTCTTTGATCACCTGGAAATGGTTGGTGCCCGGCTCATACATGCCGTTGACCAGCTGACCGTGGAAGTCATGCACCGGCAGCTTGCAGGCCGTCCGGTAATGACTGCGGTGCGGGCTGGCATGGACATCACGGATGAAATGACTGCGCACATGACCGTATTTCCACAGTGTTTCCGCCAGCAGCTGTTTCTTGACCCGCAGCTGTTCCGGATAGGAAAGCAGGGCCAGCGAACAGCCTTCACAGCGCTCTTCCGCCGACAGCCGGCTGCGTCTGCGCTTCGGACTGGTCTTTATAATTCTTACGGGTTCAGCCCGTAAAAAAGAAGGATTCTCTTCGGTAATCCTGACTTCTGCAGTCTCTCCCGGCAGAACCCCCGGGCAGAATATGGTTTTCTTGCCGTAATAGGCAATGCCTTCGCCGTTCATGCCGAATTTTTTGAATTCCAGTTCCATAGTTCTACCTCAGAAAGATCAGATTCGGGTCTTCACAGAAATTATCAAGACTGTAGATGAAGTAAATATCATCTGTCGCAGCGGCCATCTCGGCCAGCGGCGAGTGGTAGTAACGCAGATCAACCACCTGCAGGCTGCTGTACTCCGTTGCCAGATACGGTAACAGGATATGGGCAAACGAGTCCTTGATGATCAGGGCAGTGCGGTCCCCCGGCACGTCGGTATGGATTTCCAGGAAGGCATGGTTGCCATCCAGGTAATACGTATACTGATCCTTTTCACTCAGCCTTTCCGGCACGAAGAGGGAAGAAGAAACCTGACCGTTGTCATAGGTTACTTCCACGTTCAGCGGTTTGGCCGGATCCATGCGGACGATCGCATCCGGATTGACCCAGAAGGCCCCGGAGCGGGAATACATGGTGCCGTAGAAGGAATCACTGACAGTTGTGTAGGTGAAGTCTTCCGGCTTCTTATGCAGCACCTGGGACGCAATGGATTCATAGCCGAGGCGGGCCCCGTTATGGTTCCAGTGGTGGTCGGTGTGGTAGTAAAGATCATCACTGCCGTTCATCCGGTCATCCACCCGGACAAAGGTCTGCCCGGCAAAGGCACCCTCAATGCGGTCCAGCAGGGCCGGCTGATCGGCTTCGGCATTGGCCGGCAGGGCATTGCGCTGGCCATAGGAAGCTGTCGGCACGATCATGATGGCAGCGTGCAGGTCATTGTCGTTCAGGAACGCGTTGACCGTATCGATATTCTGCTGCAGGGACTCTTCCCGCCAGGTGCTGAATGTCCTGATCAGGCGGCCGTCATCAGCGTAGTAGACATCATTGTTTTCCAGGGAGCCGGTGGCTTTCTTCAGATAGGCCTTAAGCTCGATCCAGCTGTCTCTGGCAATAAAATGATCGGAGAACCATGTCTCGAATTCATCATCGAACTTCCCGCCGGTGATCGACTGCAGGGTCAATGCCGGCATCGGGGCCAGGGTCCGGTTCTCGTTTTCGGAGAAGGTCTTCTTTTCCGCCAGCAGGTTGGCCACGGAAAAGCCCCCGATAAAAATCAGGAACACGAGGATCATCAGTTTTTCACTCAGACTCTTCTTCATACTCAGAACCGGAAATACAGGAACGGGTTATAGGACGCATCCACAATGAAAGCCGTGCAGACCGTCAGGGCCAGCAGGGTGACTGCCGGCATAAGCGGGCGGATCCGGTCCATCGCCGGCCGCAGTTTTGCGGCAACGGGAGTGGAGGCCAGCGCGCAGACAGCCAGCAGGATGAAATTGCTTCTGAACAGGTACCAGGTCATCTGATCGGCCAGCACTCCGGCGGAGCCGAACATCAGGCCAAGATAATGCAGCCCGGCCGAAAGATCGGTAAAGGCAAACAGCACCCAGGCAATCAGGACGACCACCAGCGTGTAGACATGCCGGCAGATCCGCGGCAGGCGGTCAAGCACCTTCAGCATGAAGGCTTTTTCCAGAATCAGCACAACACCATAGAACAGGCCCCAGAGGACAAAGTTCCATGCGGCCCCATGCCAGAAACCAGTCAGGAACCAGACAATAAGCAGGTTGATAATCTGCCGGGGCAGGCCTTTGCGGCTGCCGCCCAGCGGAATATAGACATAGTCCCGGAACCAGTAGCTCAGAGACATGTGCCATCTGCGCCAGAACTCAGTGATTGAAGCTGATATGTACGGGTAATTGAAGTTTTCCAGGAAGTCAAAGCCGAGCATCTTACCCAGGCCGATGGCCATGTCGGAATAGCCGCTGAAATCAAAATAGATCTGGAAGGCAAAGCAGATAATGCCCAGCCATGCGGTCAGGGTGCTCTGCTGCAGATCGGGCAGGACGGCAATGGCTTCATAGACCGCCCCGGCATTGTTGGCCAGCAGGACTTTCTTGCATAAGCCCGCCGTGAACCGGGTGATGCCGGCACTGAAGTCTTCGGTGCTGATCGAGCGCTTGTCAAGCTGCGCCGCGATGTCCGTATAGCGCACAATCGGACCGGCAATCAGCTGCGGGAACATGCATACATAAGCGCCGAAACTGACCAGGCTCTTCTGTTCCGTTGTCTGTTTACGGTACAGGTCAATCGGATAGGACATGGTCTGGAATGTATAGAAACTGATGCCGATGGGAAGCCGGATGTGCAGGGGCTTCAGCGCGGTGAGACCAAGCAGCCGCAGATTATCGATCAGGAAATCCGTATATTTGAAAAAGCCGAGCAGCAGTAGGTTCATGGTCAGGCACAGGATCAGGGCTTTTTTCGCTCCTTCCCGGTCTGTATCGGCCAGCCGGGCAATCCGCTTGCCGAACAGCCAGTTCATCAGGATGGAGAAGACCATGACCAGCACGTAAACCGGTTCGCCCCAGCCATAGAAAAACAGGCTGACAATCAGCAGAACCAGGTTCCTAAACCGCATCGGAACAATAAAATATGCCAGCAGTACAACCGGCAGATAGGCAAACAGAAATGTGAGTGTGCTGAATACCATATATTACTTCCTGCAGTGCGTTCCTATTATAACAGGAATGAACAGTGACGGACGGAAAATGATGCCTCCTGTTATAATAAAGATGTTCCGCCGCACTTGCGGAACAGGGAGAAATAAGATGAAACTGAAGACAGGTGACCGCTTTCCGGAAATGACCTTCCGGACGGCTTTCGAAGATAATGTGAAAACCCCGGATATCCTGACCGGCATGACCGTTTTCTGGGTCCTGCGCTATATCGGCTGTCCGATATGCCGCTACGATATTCATGACATGGCGGCCCATGCGGCGGAGTTCACGGCCCGCGGAGCGAAGATCTACGTCGTCCTGCAGAGTGATCAGGAACATGTACGGCAGGCCCTGCAGGAAACCCCGGTGCCGCTGGAATTCATCTGCGATCCGGAAATGGAATTCTACCGCCAGCTGGAAATCCGGCCGGCGAAAAACATGGTGGCCCTGGCCGGCAATGTGTTCCGCACCATGGCCAAGCTGAATGCGGCCAAGAAAAAGGGCCTGAAGCACGGTGATTATGAGGGCGATGAAAAGCAGCTGCCGGCCCTGTTCATTGTCGGGCCAGACGGGACAGTCAGATATGCGCACTATGCGGCTGACCTGTCGGACATGCCGTCGGCTGAGGGAGTGCTGGCCATCCTGGACCGGCTTGCCGCGGAGGACAGCAGTCATGAAAACTGAAAGAAAGTTCCCGTCCATCCAGGTGACGAAGAAACAGGAAGCCCGCCTGCGGGCCGGGCATCCCTGGGTCTATGATACGGAAATCACTTCCGAAATCCCGGAGATCGTCAACGGTTCCCTGGTGGATGTGATGAACCAGAAGAATCATTATCTGGGCACCGGGCTGTGGAGTGAACAGTCCAAAATCCGTGTCAGGCTGCTTTCGGCCAATGCCAATGAAGTCTTTAATGATGCCTTTTTTGCCCGCCGGACGGAATATGCGCTGGCCTACCGGGAAAAGGTGATGGGGGAGGATTTTGCGTCCTGCCGGCTGATCCATGGCGAAGCGGACGGCCTGCCGGGGGTTACAGTGGACCGCTATGGGGATATCCTGGCGGCTGAAGTGCTTTCCTATGGCATGGAACAGCGCAAGACAATCATCTATGACGCTTTGATCAGCGGGCTGAAAAAGCGCGGTGTAACAGTGCGCGGCATCTATGAGCGCAACGAAGGGGCCCTGCGGCAGAAAGAAGGCCTGCCGCTGGAGAAGGGCTGGTACGTCCATGGCATGGCTGTGCCGGAAGAAACCGTGTTCCCCATTACAGAAAACGGCATCCGCTACATGGTGGATGTGGAGAACGGTCAGAAGACAGGTTTTTTCCTGGATCAGAAATA
>JAFWEA010000329.1 GCA_017543005.1 Solobacterium sp.
CTGTCAGTCGTCAATCCGTTCGATCTTGAAGATGACCGGCCGGGTGCCGTCGTTGCAGCAGGCGATCATCATCTTTTCGTCATTGGTCCAGCCCCGCATGATGGAGCCGCCCTGCAGGCCGGTGTAAATATAGCGGGAAATGCAGTCCCAGGCTTCGGCGCACTGGGTACCGTTGCCGCAGCGGAAATACGGAATATCATCCGGTCCGAAGATAAATTCATCCCCGATCTGATAGACCGGGCAGGGTCCGCTGTGCGGATCGGCGAGATACTGTTCCTGAAGGTCAGTGAAGCACTTCTTGTCGATGACTGTCACTTTTACTTTCGGCATGATTATGTACCTCTTTCTTGTTAATTTCACTATATCGTAAAAGAACTGCCCCTGCCACTGACAGATGAAACCAAAGCGGAAAAATGCCATTGCATGATACAATCAGAACATGAACAGAGCCATATTGAACCAATGTATCTTATTTAAGGATCTGAAGGACGCCGAACTGGAATATGCCCTGCAGTTTTTTCACAGCCGCAAACGACGCTGTCATCGCGGTGAAGTGCTGAACCGGGCCGGGGAACCGATGCGCCATTTCGGCATGGTGCTGGAAGGCATCATCCATGTGTCGATGGATGACTTCGACGGCAACCAGCTGCTGATGGCCAACGTCACACCGGGCATCACCTTCGGGGAAAGCCTCTGCTATCTCGGATCGGAAACCCAGGTATCCGTGGAGAGCGTTACGGATTCGGTCATACTCATGATGGATACGGAATCCCTGCGCCATCCGGCCGTCAATCCGACCGCCATGGATGCCGAACTGACCCGCCGCTTCACGGCCATGCTGGCGGAGAGAACCCTTCTGCTCAATGACCGCATCCAGGTCCTGAGCAAACTGACCATCCGGGAAAAAGTCATCACCCTGCTCAGCCAGTACAGCGGCCGGGAAAGCACCTCCGTCATCACCCTGCCGTTCAACCGGGAAGCCATGGCCACCTACCTCGGCACCAACCAGAGTGCCCTTTCCCGGGAACTGCGCAAAATGCAGGATGAAGGCATCATACGGTTTCACGGCAGTATATTCGAAATCCTGTGACAAGATTGCGAAAATGTTAACAAATATCTTGAAAGTATGTTGCAATTGCAATGTACTTCTTTTTCTTTTGTCTATATAGTAGAGACATTCTGAAAGAAACGAGGTAAACATGAAGAAGAATAAACTGATTACCATTGCCATGGCTGCGGCCATGAGCATGTCCCTGCTGAGCGGCTGTGCCAAGACCGAGACCCCGGCAGAAACGCCGGCTCCGGAAGAGACAGTCGATGTCTCGGCAATTGACATCAACGTCGGCGTGCTGAAGGGCCCGACCGGCATGGGTGCCATCAAACTCATGGACGATGCCGAAACAGGTGTCTATCCGAACTATCACTTCACCCTGACACCGGAACCGACGGACATCGTTGCCAAGCTGTCCAACGGCGACCTGGACATCGGTGCGCTGCCGACCAATGTCGCTGCCAACCTGTACAACAAGACCAGCGGCGAAGTCGAAATCATCGCCATCAACTGCCTGGGTGTTCTCTACATTCTGGAAAACGGTGACGCTGTCCAGTCTGTCGAAGACCTGCGCGGCCGGACCATCTACTGCAACGGCCAGGGCAGCAACCCGGAATACATGATCAACTTTGTCCTGGAACAGAACGGCCTGAAGCCGGGTGAGGATGTCACCGTTGAATTCGCTGATGCCAGCGAAATCGCCACCAAGATGATCTCCGGCGAAATCGACCTGTGCATGCTGCCGGTACCGGCTGTCACCACCATCATGATGAAGAACCCGGATGTCCGCAAGGCCCTGGATATGACAGTTGAATACAGCAACGCCGCCAATGACGGCAGTGTCCTGACCATGGGCTGCCTGGCTGCCCGCAAGGCTTTCATCGAAGAAAATCCGGAAGCAGTCGATGCTTTCCTGAAGAATTATGCCGCAACCGTGGATGAAGTACTGGCTGATGTTGACGCAAGCGCAGAACTGATTGCCAAGTATGAAATCACCGGCAATGCCGAAATCGCCAAGAAGGCTATCCCGGATGCCAGCATCGTATGCATCACGGGTGCTGATCTGAAGCCGGCTCTGGAAGGCTACTTCCAGGTGCTCTTCAATGCC
>JAFWEA010000031.1 GCA_017543005.1 Solobacterium sp.
CCCCGCTGTTTTCATCTTCGGCCAGCACATCAATGCCAAACGGCACCGGCACTCCGCCGATCATGATTTCCCGGCCGATGATCTTTTCCCCGGATGCGAACCAGCGCCCTTCCGCCTTGGAACCAAATGCCGGAATGAAACTCTTCGGGACAATGCCGGCTACTTCGCCATTGCTGACAAAGGCTGCACAGTTGAAAAGACTCCCCTCAAACCGCAGCGGCAGTCCGACCACCGCCGTCAGACCCGGCAGTTTTGCGCTTGCGGCCGCGACATCCAGCAATGCCTTTTCCGCTGCCTCAAGCAGGACAGACTGGCCAAACAGGTCGCCGCACGTGCAGCCGGTCAGGCCCAGTTCCGGGAATACGATGACCCCACAGTCCGCATTGGCCTGCATCAGCCGGATCGTCTCCGCCGCATTGGCGGCCGGCATTCCGACCTTTAATGACGGTACGGCCGCAGCTGCTTTTATATATGTGTTTTTCATTTTTCTGTCTCCATCTTCTGCATGACCGGAATCAGTTCATGCAGTTCTTCCGGCAGGTATTCTGCCGCTGTCTCCGGATTGCCGTCTGCCAGGGCCTGGCGGATGCGGCTGGAGGATATGTGCTGATAGATCGCGGGTACATTCACAACCGTCAGCCAGGGTTCCAGTGAGGAAAGATACGGATCATTGCGGATGATCGCTGCCGTATCATCACCGTTGCGGCTCATGACCGCAATGCCGAACTCCCGGCAGATTTCCGGAACATGTTTCCAGCCATGCTGAAGCTCCGGCAGCTTGTCCGAACCGAACAGCAGCCGCAGATCCTGCCCGCTTTCTTCCTTCAGCGCCTGCAGGGTCTGGTAAGTCCGCGGCTGATGGTCCAGGTTCAACTCATAATCCGATACTTTCATCCAGGGCCGCCCGGCCGCGGTTTTATGCAGCAGGTGCAGCCGCAGATCATCGCTGAAGGCATAATCCTTCTCCTGATCATGACGGATATAATCCTGCTTTGACGGCACGAAGATCACCTGGTCAAAGCCCAGTTCACGCCGGGCATAGTCGGCTGTCTCCACATGGGCTCTGGTTACGGGATTGAATGCCCCGACAAAGACAAGGGCCCGGCTCAAATGGTTCCTCCGTGCAGAATCCGGTACATCTCTTCCCGCACCTCTGCCACTCTGATGGTCATATCCACATAGTGCTTATGCGGCATCTGCGGCCGCAGTTCACTCTCCCAGACATGATGTTCGAGCTGATCCTTGATATATTCTTTCTTTTCCGTAATGGACGGCAGGTCGATGGCCAGCTCACCGTTGATGATATGCGGCACCAGCAGCTTCTCCACCCGCACCGGAACCAGCGTCTTGACCGGATCGAAGTCATCCGGATCCAGATTGATGACCTTGATCGGCTTGCCGGCTTCGATGACCTCGTCATCCATGGCGATGATGTCGCACTGCCCCTTGTCTTCCGCATCGTACATCCGCCAGGCCATCAGCTTGCCCGGGATGATAGCCTTGGACGGCGAATCGGAGCACTTCATCTTCGGGGCATAGGTGCCGTCGGCGTTTTTGACCGCTACCAGCTTATAGACACCGCCGAAGACCGGATCGGTATAGGACGTGATCAGCTTTTCCCCGACCCCGTAGGAATCGAAGTGCGCGTCTTCATAGCGTTCCATATCGGCGATCTTGTTTTCATCCAGCGAGTTGGAAGCCACCAGCTTGACATACGGCTTGCCCGCCCGGTCCAGCGCCTTGCGCAGCTTCTTGTAGCCGCGGGCCAGGTCACCGGAGTCAATCCGGGCACTCTTAACACGCCGGTTCGGGTCATCCGGATACCTGGCCGCCAGTTCATCATCCAGCTTGATCAGGTTCGGCAGACCGCTTTCAAAGATATTGTATGTATCCAGCAGCAGCGAGACATTGTCCGGATAGGTTGCCGCATAGGCCCGGAACGCATCCAGTTCGCTCGGGAAGAATTCAATGAAGCTGTGGGCGATGGTGCCGACCGCCTTGACTTCCGGACCGTACTTCATTTCCGCCAGGCAGTTGGCCGTACCGACACAGCCGCCCAGCACTGCCGCATAGGCACCGTCATTGCCGGCCGAAGCGCCCTGGGCCCGGCGGGTGCCGAACTCCATGACATTGCGCGGTGTATGCGTGGCCAGGCCCGAAATTCTCGTTGCCTTGGTCGCGATCAGCGAATGGAAGTTCATAGTCTGCAGCAGGTATGTCTCAATCAGGATGGCCCCGACCATGTCACACTCGATCCGCACCATCGGTACCTGCGGATAGCAGACGGTCCCTTCCTTCAGGGCATACATGTCGCCATGCCAGCGGTAATTGCGCAGGTATTCGCAGAATTCCTCACTCATGCCCTTGGTGCGCAGCCAGATCAGATCCCGTTCGGTGAAATGATATTCCTGCAGGAATTTGACCAGTTTCTTCTGCCCGCAGCTGATCGAGTAGCCCATGTTGTCCGGGTTTTCCCGGAAGAACATGTCAAAGACCATGACGGTATCCTTGTAGCCGTGCAGGAACAGGCAGTTCGCCATGGTGAATTCGTAGAAGTCGGTCACCATTGCCGGATTGTCGTAATCTTCATCCGGAATATACGGTTCAACGTGAATGCTCATGTGTTTTTCCTCCTAGCACACTTCGATCTGGCAGCTGTTCAGCACCGCCAGGGTTGCCTGATGTTTTTCGGGTGTGGTTGCCGCACAGCCGGCCGCAATCACCCGGATGACGGTATCTTTCAGATAGGCCCGCAGCAGGATCGCATTGCTCAGCACACAGATATCCGTGCAGAGCCCGCACAGCGTAATACTCTCCGGCTTTTCGGCCGCCAGCCGCTCGGCCAGGGCAATACTGCCGAAGGTCGGCTTCTCGATGATCTCGGCATTGCGGGCCTCAAGGGCGGCCAGGATTTCCGGCCGGATCTGCCAGCCGTCTGTCCCCTTGATGCAGTGCATGACCGGCAGCTTCTTCCCTTCAAGGGTTTCCATATAGTTTTCATGATGGGTGTCCATGGTCGCAAAGATGCCGTCATAGGCCGGATTTTCAATCTCCCGGATGACAGCCGGAACGGTCAGCGGCGCTTCCGGGGTGCCCAGGGATCCGTCAATGAAGTCATTCTGCATGTCGATTACTGCCAGTACGTTTTTCATAGATTTTCCTCCAGATAGGTATACATGGGATCAAACCGGTAGGTGGCGGCCCGGCGGCCGTGCACCATGCGGGTGTTCCCGGTCGGTTTCAGCATGCGGCGGATATCACGCCGGAAATTGCCGGTGTCGGTTTTATGCCCGATCACCGCTTCATAGGCTGTCTGGATTTCCCTGAGGGTCATTTCCTCGGGCAGAAGATTGAACAGGATACCGGTCGAGGCAGCCCGGTGCTGGACCATGTCCATGGCCATGTTGATCACTTTGATGTGATCCGCGGCCAGCTCGGCTGTGCTGCTGTCCAGCAATTTTGAGCGGGTCTGGACATAATTGTGCAGGGCCGTGTCGGTTACCTCATAGTCGATGCGGATCGTGTCAGTTTCATCGTGCATCTGCAGCAGGGTGCGCCGGCCGTTTTCATCCCGGTCCACCAGGGTCTTGGAAATTGTGAACCAGCGGGCTTCCGCCGCATCATCCCCAGCCCTTGTCTTGCGGATATTCTCGGCCCGGGTCATGGACAGATACGCGGTCGAGATCACCCGGGTGCGGGGATCGCGGTCGGCCTTGCCCAGCGTGTACAGCTGCCGGAAATAGGTATTCTCCGCAATATTGGTCTCTTCCTGCAGTTCCCGCAGCGCGGCCTGTTCGAGATCCTCATCGAAGTTCACGAAGCCTCCGGGCAGCGCCCAGTCATCGATCCACGGATGATCTTTCCGGCGGACCAGCAGGATCTTCAGCTTCCCGTCCTCCACAGTCATGACGATCATATCCACCGTATTGGACGGATGCCGGTACATCGAATCATCATATCCGGCCAGAAACTCCTGCAGGGTTTCTCCCTTCGCATTTCTCTTTTCGGTCATCTTTTCTCCTGTATAGTCATTTTGACTATATTCATCATACCGCATTCTGATGATCCGTCAAGCAAAAAGAAAAACACCTTCCGGACATGTGCCCATTCAGGTGTTTATCGGTCCGATCAGCGGTCGTCCTTCTTCATCCGGCGGTATTTTTTGCCGGCGGTTTTCTTCAGAAACCCAATGACCTTATCCTTGTCCTTGCCGTCATAGGCGATTGCCACATCACGCTCGCCCTTGCCCTTCCGGTTGACCAGGTAATAGACATAGAATTTCTTGTTCATCATCTGGTAATCATAGGCTGTCACTTCGCTCCACGGAATGACGCGGCCCGAGGCAACCACCCCGCTGGCCCCCATGCCGTCCCGGTTGAGCATGAACGCGATGATGCAGAACAGGGTTGCCGCAAAGCGGATATAGCCGTACACATTGCCGGCGGTCACGATGCTGATGACCGACAGCACGGCGCAGACCATAAACAGGATGCGGCCGGCACTCCAGGTCATATCCCTGATTTCCAGGGCCTTGTATGTCCGCAGCGTGCCGATGGTCAGATAAGTGCCCAGGGCAAAGAAGACCGCTGCCAGAATCAGTTCATAATACATTTCGTTTCCTCCCGTCAGTATCCCAGTTCCTCATTGATCAGAATGACATGAATCCGCTCGACCGGCTTGCTGCGGCGGGTGATGACCAGCTGATTGCAGAGGGTTGTATCGCGGCTGCAGTGCATGCAGCGGCCGTATTCCGTACACGGATTCGGCATGTTGAGCCGGATATTGTTGGCCGGGGCCGCCACGTCTTCATTCCGGTTCACCGCTGCCTCGTCATTTCTGACGATCTTGTTGGTGCCGGCAATGATGACGACATGCTCCGGACCGTAAGCCAGTGCGGCCACCCGGTTACCGGTATTGTCCACGTTGTAGAGATGCCCGTCCGCGGTCAGAGCATTCGTGCTCATCAGATAGTAATCAGCCATCAGGCACTGATGGAAGACCTTTTTGACATCATCGGTATGATAGCGGTCATATACCGTATAGTCTTTGTTTTCGTAAAGCCAGTCCAGAATCCCTGTCTGCTTCAGTGTTTCCGAGCCGCCGAATCCGACGGAAGCCCCGGCCGGGATCAGATTCTGCACGAAGGCCAGAGCCTCCGGGACCGTCTCAAAATAATCTGCCGCAAAGCCGTTGTTCTTCAGGTTTTTTACGCAGACACCGGCCAGCTGCCGGCGGGCTGTTTTACTGTGCTGATCCATAATCAAATCTCCTCAATGTCCCTATTATAGCCTAAAAGCACCCGGCTTTTGCGCCGGCTGCCTGAAGTTTATGCCTGGGCTCCCCTGACAGTGACGATATAGTCGTCATCATCCGCGTCCACGATGATGGTATGACCTTCCACATTCGGATCTTCAATGATCTTCCGGGCCACCATGGTTTCAATGGTCCGCTGGATATGCCGCTTCATCGGCCGGGCGCCGAAGGCTTCATCGGTGCCGTAGTCAATGATCCGCTGGCGGGCATTCTCCGTCACGATCAGTTCGATATCCTTCTGCTGCAGGCGTTCCTTGAGCTGATTGAGGAACTTGTCCGCAATCTGCTTCATGACCGCTGTATTCAGGGCGTTGAAGACGATGATCTCATCAATCCGGTTGACGAATTCCGGCTTGAAGAACTTGTGCACTTCGGCCTGGTAATGTTCTTCCCGCAGCTGCCGGTCGCTTTCGAAGGCATACTGGCTGCCGAGGTTGGAAGTCATGATGATAATCGTATTCTTGAAATCGACGGTAACGCCCTTGGAATCGGTAATCCGGCCGTCATCGAGGATCTGCAGCAGGATGTTGAAGACATCCGGGTGGGCTTTTTCCACTTCGTCCAGCAGGACAATCGAATACGGGTTCCGCCGGACAGCTTCCGTGAGCTGGCCACCCTCGTCATAGCCGACATAGCCCGGAGGCGCGCCGATCAGTCTCGAAGTGCTGAACTTTTCCATATATTCGGACATGTCGATCCGGATGATCTTGCTTTCATCATCGAACAGCTGCTGGGCCAGCGCCTTGGCCACTTCGGTCTTGCCGACGCCGGTCGGACCGAGGAACAGGAAGCTGCCGAGCGGCCGGTTTTCGTCCTGGATCTGGGCCTTGGAACGCATGATGGCATCGCTGACCAGCCCCAGGGCTTCATCCTGCCCCATGACCCGCTGCCGCAGCACTTCCGGCAGGTGCAGTATCTTCTGCCGTTCCGAGCTCATCAGCCGGCTGATTTCGATATGGGTCCAGCGGGAGACAATCTTGGCGATCATCTCTTCATCCACGACCTGCTGGATCATGGCATCGCCCTGCTCGTCCGCAGCGGCGGCCCCGATCTGCTTTTCCAGGTTCGGGATCGTATCATACTTCAGCTTGGCAGCCCGTTCGTAATCCGCATCGTTCTGGGCCTGGGTGAGCTGGAGTTTCGCCTGTTCGAGCTGTTCCTTCCACTCTTTCACCTGATCCAGTTCCTGCTTTTCCTGCTGCCAGCGGCTGAACTTGACATCCTTTTCCTGATTCAGCTGTTCCAGTTCCTTTTCGATATCTTCTTTTCTTTCCAGCGTCCGCGGATCCGTCTCATCCATCAGGGATGTCCGTTCGATCTGCAGGGTCATGATGCGCCGGTTGAGTTCATCCAGTTCGGCCGGCATGGAATCCATTTCCACCCGGATCGAAGCACAGGCTTCATCAATCAGGTCAATGGCCTTGTCCGGCAGGAACCGGTCGGTAATATACCGGTTGGACAGCACAGCTGCCGCCACGATGGCCTCATCCTTGATCTCGACGCCGTGATGGCTCTCAAAGCGGTCCTTGAGACCTCTGAGAATCGAGATGGTATCCTCGACCGTCGGTTCACTGACCTGGATCTTCTGGAATCTTCTTTCCAGGGCCCGGTCTTTTTCGATATATTTCCGGTATTCATCAAAGGTCGTGGCACCGATGCACTTGAGTTCCCCGCGGGCCAGCATCGGCTTGAGCAGATTGGCCGCATCCATGGAACCCTCTGTCTTGCCGGCCCCGACCAGGTTGTGCAGTTCATCGATGAACAGAATGATCTGTCCGTCGGCTTCCTTGACCTGGTTGAGCACGCCCTTGAGCCGTTCCTCAAATTCACCGCGGTACTTGGCACCGGCAATCATCGCACCCATGTCGAGTTCGATCAGGCGCTTGTCCTGCAGACCGAGCGGGATATCCCCCTTCATGATCCGCCAGGCAAGGCCTTCCACGATTGCCGTCTTGCCGACACCCGGTTCACCGATCAGGACCGGATTGTTCTTGGTCTTGCGGGAAAGAATCTCGATTACCCGGCGGATTTCGTCGTCTCTGCCGATCACCGGATCAATCTTACCGTCCTTGACATCCTGCACCAGGTCATGTCCGTACTTGCTCAGGGCATCCAGCTGGCTTTCTGTTGTCTTTTCGTCCATTGTCATACCGCCTCTCCTTTCCGCTTCCGCTTTTTCCGCCGTCTCTGCCGTAATCCGGAAATCATCCCGGATCTGGGCCATCAGCGGGGCATCTGTTTCCAGCATGCCGATCAGGAAGGCCGCACTGCTCATGTAGGTGTCATTGTGGGCCTTCATGTAATCCAGGGCATGCGAATATGCTTCGTTGATGTACCGTGACAGGACAGGCTGGCCGCTGCCGGAAGTCACCGTCAGTTTCTGCATATACAGGCTGACCAGCTCCCGCAGCGCTTTCTTATCCATGTGCAGCCGGGACCAGATACCGTCCAGGCTGTTGTCTTCCAGCATCGCTGAAAGAACATGCTCGACAGTCAGTTCACTGTTGTGGTTTTCCTGGGCTTTCATCAGGGCTGCCATGATCAGTGACTGAAGCTGTTCCGTCATCTGTTCAATATTCATGATTCTTTATAACCTCCTTCTGACTTCCGTCAAATGGATCAGTTAAACTGTTTCTTAAACTTCTCCCAGCGGGATTCCTTTCCCCCGGCCTGCAGTTTCTGCAGTTCCTGATAGAGTTCCTTCTCCCTTGCCGAGAGTTTCTTGTCAACCTGGATGCGGACCGTGCAGTACTGGTCGCCGTTGCGGCCGCCGCGGGCATCCGGTACACCCTTTTCCTTCAGTCTCAGCTGGGTGCCTTCCTGGGTGCCGGCCGGGATCTTCATGGTCACATCGCCGTGAATGGTCGGGATGTTGACGGTGGTGCCGATGGTCGCATCGACTGCACTGACCGGGATCTCCAGGAAGATGTTCTTGCCGGAGCGTTCGAACTGCTCATGCGGCATGACTTCCACCTGGACAATCAGATCGCCGTTCGGGCCGCCGTTGATGCCGCGCTCACCCTTGCCGCTGACCCGCAGCCGCTGGCCGCTTTCAATACCGGCCGGGATCTTCAGGTCGATATTCTGGGTTCTGGTGGTATAGCCGCGCCCGGCACAGTGCGGGCAGACCTTGCGGATCTTCTTGCCGGTGCCGCCGCAGTCAGGACATGCGCCCTGCGTCTGGAACATGCCGAAAGCGGTTCTCTGGGTGTGCATCGTATAACCCGAGCCGCCGCAGGTCCGGCAGGTTTCGATATCCGACGGACTGGCTGCCCCGCTGCCCTTGCATTCCGGACAGGTTTCATCGACGTCCAGCGAAATCTTCTTGGTGGTGCCGAAGCATGCTTCCATGAAGCTGATGCGGACCCGCATGCCCCTATCATCGCCCTGGCGCGGCGCATTGGAACGCCGGCTGGTACGCTGGCCGAACGGATCGCCGCCCATGGCCCCGCCGAAGAACTGCGAGAAGATATCACCGAAATCATCGAAGCCGCCGCTCTGGAAACCGGAGAAGCCCTGACTGTCAACCCCGGCAAAGCCGAACTGATCATAGTTCTGCCGCTTCTGCGGGTCGCTCAGCACTTCATACGCCTCATTGATTTCCTTGAATTTATCTGCCGCATCCGGCGCCTTGTTTACATCCGGATGGTATTTCTTTGCCAGCTTGCGATAGGCTTTCTTTATTTCGTCCTCGGTCGCCCCCTTGGCTATGCCGAGGACCTCATAGTAATCTCTTTTATCTGCCATATCACTGCCTCCCGTCAGTTTTCAATACCGGCCGCAAACTGCGCCAGTGAATTGCCGCCATGCACTCGAACGCGCGGCAGCGTAAGCATATTCATGCCCGGATGGATCCTTCCCGCTTCCGTGGTGAAGGCCAGTTTCACGCCGGCATCCCGAAGAATGGAAACCGCGTTGTCATTGTAGTCGCCGAACGGATAGCAGTAGACAAACCCGCCGTCACAGTAATCCAGTGAGCGGATCGTATCTTCCACGCCCTCCGCATGGTCCATGCACAGCAGCCGGCCGCCATGACCCATGCCGGCACAGCCGCCCTGGTGGGTCAGGAAGCCATGGGACTGCAGTTCCAGGCCTTCTTCCCGCATCTCCCAGAAGGACCAGTCCAGTTCCGGGGATTCCCAGCCGGTAATCAGGAACAGTGTCGCATGCATGCCGTAATCCCGGAAGACCGGGAAGGCATACTGGTACACCGTCGGATCACCGTCATCAATCGTGATGGCGACACTGCGGGCCGGGATCTGAGCCCGGTTCTGCATGTAGTACAGGACTTCCGGCATGGTCAGGGTATGATAGCCGTTATCCTGCATGTACTGCAGATGGGATCTCAGTTCCTCCACTTCGACGTAGTTGCCGTCCCTGCGGCTTTCGCCGGCGGCTTCGCTGTAGAAGAAGTGATACATCAGCACCGGCAGGTTCTGGCATACCGCCGGAACGCTTTCCCCGGTGTTCTCTGTACGTACGACTGCATCTGCCTTGATGTAATAGATCCCGTTCTGGAACAGGATGCCGTAGCGCGGATCATCCTCGCCCGGCAGGACATAGACCGGCATGGTCGCTGCCTGATTCATTTCGGCATAGACCTGTCCCTTGAAGGTCTCGATCGTATAGTGGTCTGCCGTCGTCAGGTTCATGGCATACGGCATGAGGTTGGTCTCATTGCGGAACCAGCGCTGGCTGTCCTTCGCATCTGCCCCGGACAGATAGTAATCCGTGCCGCGGACATGGAGATATTCACCGGCCGGCTCTTCATCGATATCCAGCAGCGCCCCGGTCTTGAATACACCGATACTGCTGTAATCATCTCCGGCTTTCTGATAGGCCTGCGTATCCGCCGTCACTTCGATCTTCATGTTGCGCAGCTCATCGTAGGACGTACCGGCAGTCTCTTCCGGCTGTTTCATATCCGGCACAGCTTCGCGGCTCTGCTCAGGCTGAGAGCCGCCGTGACTGCACCCGGTCACAAGACAAATTCCCAGAATCGCTCCCAGGAATTTGCTTGCGTATGATTTAGTTTGTTTCCTTGAAGTCCGCATCGAAGATATTGTCATCACCCTTGTTCTGGTTCTGACTCTGACCTCCGGCACCGGCTGTCTGCTGGGCATTGCCGGCATTCTGGTACATCTGCTGGGCCATGGCATTGGCAGCCGCTTCCAGCGCATCCAGCTTGGCCTTCAGACCGGCCATGTCATTGTCATCAATGGCCTTGCGCAGGTCATCCCGCAGCTTCTTGACTTCATCCTTCTGTTCCTGAGTCACATTCGGATTGTCGCTGTTGAGGGTTTCATCAATCTGGTTGATGTAGGCCTCGGCCTTGTTGCGGGTTTCGATTTCTTCCTTCCGCTTGTCATCTTCTGCCTTGTGGGCTTCCGCTTCCTTGACCATCCGGTCGATTTCCTCATCGGACAGACCCGAGGAGTTGGTGATCGTGATGGACTGCTTCTTGTTGGTGCCCTTGTCGATCGCCGAAACGTTGACAATACCGTTGACGTCGATATCGAAGGTTACTTCGATCTGCGGCACACCGCGGCGGGCCGGCGCAATGCCGTCGAGCACGAATGTACCCAGGGTCTTGTTGTCGTTGGCCATCGGTCTTTCACCCTGCAGGACATGGATGTCCACAGCCGGCTGGTTGTCGGCCGCAGTGGAGAAGATCTGCGACTTGCTGGCCGGGATGGTTGTATTTCTCGGGATCAGCACGGTCATGACACCGCCCAGGGTCTCAATGCCCAGGCTCAGCGGGGTGACATCCAGCAGCAGGACGTCCTTGACATCACCGGCAATGACACCGCCCTGAATGGCTGCGCCGATGGCAACACATTCATCCGGGTTGACGCTCTTGTTCGGTTCCTTGCCGAGTTCTCTCTTGACCGCTTCCTGAACGGCCGGGATCCGGGTGGAACCGCCGACCAGCAGGACCTGATCGATATCGCCCGCCGACAGCTTGGCATCAGCCAGGGCCTGGCGGACCGGACCCATGGTCTTGTCAACCAGGAACTTTGTCATCTTGTCGAATTCGGCTCTGGTCAGCTTCGCTTCCAGGTTCAGGGCGCCGGAGCCATCCGGGGCCATGCAGATGAACGGCAGGGAAATTTCTGCTTCAACCATGCCGGACAGGTCCTTCTTGGCCTTTTCAGCCGCATCCTTCAGACGCTGCAGGATCATGCGGTCAGCCTTCAGATCAACATTGTGCTCCCGCTTGAAATTGTCAGCCAGCCAGTCAATGATCACGTTATCGAAGTCATCGCCGCCCAGTCTGGTATCACCGGCTGTGCTCAGAACTTCGAAGGTACCGTCGGCAATTTCCAGGATGGAGACATCGAATGTACCGCCGCCCAGGTCATAGACCAGGACTTTCTGATCCTGTGTGTTGCCCTTGTCGATCCCGAAGGCCAGTGCGGATGCGGTCGGTTCGTTGATGATTCTGACAACGTCCAGACCGGCAATCCGGCCGGCGTCCTTGGTGGCCTGACGCTGGGCATCATTGAAGTATGCCGGAACAGTGATGACGGCCTTTTCAACCTTTTCACCCAGATAGCTTTCGGCATAGTCCTTCAGGTAAGTCAGGATCATCGCGGAGACTTCCTGCGGTGTGTACTGCTTGCCTTCCAGAGTGACCTTTTCGTCTGTACCCATCTTTCTCTTGATGGAATAGACCGTGTCCTTGTTGGTGATCATCTGACGCTTTGCGGCATCGCCGACGACCCGGTCACCGTTCTTGAACGCAACCACTGACGGGGTTGTCCGGTTGCCTTCCGGGTTTGTTATAACTTTGGCGTCCTTGCCTTCCATGACAGCGACACAGCTGTTCGTTGTACCTAAGTCAATACCAATAATCTTGCTCATAATGCTTTCCTCCTCTGAGTTATTCGCTCACTTTAACCATTGCTGCCCTGAGCAGCCGGTCTTTCAGTTTGTATCCTTTCTGCAGAACCTGCAGGACCATGCCGGGCTCAACGCCCTCAGCCTTTTCGCTCATCATGGCCTGATGCCAGTTCGGATCAAACGGCTGTCCTTCTGCCTCGATCTCGCTGACACCTTCCTTCTCCAGCGCCGCCCGCAGCTGCCGGTGCACCATTTCGAAGGCCTTGCGGTAATTCTCATCTTCCGTGTCCTTCGGCTTGACGGCCAGGGCCCGCTCACAGTTGTCCAGGACCGGCAGGATTTCCCTGGCAAAGTCCTGAATACGGTACTTGCTGCGCTGTTCAAAGTCTTTTTCCAGACGCTTCTTCATGTTTTCCGTATCTGCATAGGCCCGGGCGTAGTCATTCTTCAGCCGGTTGACTTCAGCCGCCAGTGCTTCCTTTTCGGCACGCAGCACCTCTGCCTCAGACGGTTCCGGCTGCGGTTCGCTTTCCGCTTCTGCTGTTTCCGCGGTTTCCGCTTCTGCTGTTTCCGCGGTTTCCGCTGCTTCTGTTTCTTCTGCTTCGACAGCAGTTTCTTCCGTTACAACAGTCTCTTCTTTTTCATTGCTCATGTTTGTTTCCATCGCCCCCTCTGAGATACATCTTTTCTATCATCTGTGCCGCGTATTCAATCATCGACACTACTTTGTCATAATTCATCCGGCTCGGTCCGACGACCATCAGCTGGCCGCTTTCATGATCATTGACCTGGAACGAACTGCGGACCACCGCAACATCATCCAGCCATGTCAGTTCCGCACCGCGGGCTGTCCTGACCGCAACCGCATTTTCCGAACTGGAGATACCGCGCCATACGCTCGGATCTTCCAGCAGGTTCATCAGGCTCTTCAGCTTGTCGATATTCTCGAATTCCGGCTGATACAGCATCCGGTCCTTGCCGGAGAAATAGACATTCTCGCTGGCAAACTTCACGAACGCCTTGACAAAGGCCGTAAACAGAATATCGTGCCGTTCCACCTCGGCTGCCAGCACCGGTTTCAGATCATCCATGCGGTCCGCCAGTTCCGTGATTCTGACACCCTTCAGCCGGCTGTTCAGAATCTCCGTGCAGCTTTCGATATCCTTCAGGGAAACCGCTTCATCGAAATGGAAGTTGCCGGTCTCCGTATGGCCTGTATTGGTGATGAAGACGCATACGGTGTTACGGTCATCCAGCGGAAACAGCTTGATATGCTCCAGCCGCTGATTGGCCGCATCCGGTCCGATTGCCCCGGTGGTCATGTTGGTCATCTCCGACAGAATCGCACAGCTCTGATGCACCGCTTCCTCCATGCTCATGTTGCTGAGGTTGAAGGCATCCTGGATGGCCACTTCCATCTTCTTGTCCAGTCCGGAGGAACTCAGCAGGTTTTCACAGTAGAATCTGTAACCCTGTGTGCTCGGAATCCGGCCGGAAGATGTATGTGTCTTCTCGAGATAGCCCATTTCTTCCAGCACCTGCATATCGTTTCTGATCGTTGCGCTGGAATACGGAAGCTTGTACTTCTTCTGCAGCGTCTTGGAACCGACCGGTTCAGCGGTACGGATGTATTCGTCTACGATTGCCTTGAATATTTCGATCCGTCTTGGTGTCAGCATTCCCAGTCGCCTCCTTTAGCATTCCTGCCCCATGACTGCTAACAGTATACCCCCGGGGATTAGCACTGTCAAGGACAGTGTGCTAATTCTTTCTCGGAAATCAACCGCTTACGACAGGTTCTGCAGACCCACTGGATTCCCCGCTGTACAGAAAGCTTACCGGACAGGACCAGATCCTGCAGGACAACAAGATCCGCAACCTGTAGCTGGCCTGCGGGCAGCTGAATACGCTGATCATCCGGCCAGGTGAAACATTTTCCTTCTGGCACACACTGAAAAAGCCCACCCCGCAGGCAGGTTATCGGGAAAGCCTGATGATTGCCGGCAGGAAGATAAGACATGGTACCGTATCTCCCGGGTCTACCGGGATCAGATTGACAAGGCTTCCGGAACGATCATGGAAACCCGGCTGATTCTGAACAATCATTCCCGCGTCATGTTTGATCCGGCGCTGATCCCGGATGATGAGAAACGATAAAAAGTCCGCCCCGGCCCGGGACGGACTAGATTGTATTAAAGGATAATCTCCCGATAGCGCAAGTCATGCAGCTGTTCCAGCAGCTGTTTTTCCTGTTCTGCCGTCAGGTTCTCCATCGGTCTTCTGACCTTTGCGGTACGGATGACCCCCTCGTCTTTAAGAATCACTTTGTAGGCTGCGATGTTGTTGATCTCGCACATTAGGGCATTGAGCACATTGGTGCGCCGCTGCAGCTTTGTGGCCAGATCGAAATCCTTTGCCTGAATGGCCTGCCACAGGGCAGCATAGTGTTCCGGTACACACATGGCATTGCCGGAGACCACCCCTTCACCGCCGACGGCACAGACGGCCTCAAACAGATGATCCGGGCCGACCAGCACGCTGAAGGTCTGATGCCGCACCAGCATGAACTGCTGCAGTCTGGTGAAGTCCGGCCAGCTGTACTTGATGCCGACGACATTCGGACATTCCGCCGCGACTGCCTCAGCCACAGCCGGAGAGATATCATTCACCGCATTCTGCGGAATGGCATAGAGATAAACCGG